>VBPQ01000237.1 GCA_005877185.1 Nitrososphaerota archaeon | reverse complement strand
TTGGCCAGGTTCTCGAAGATCACGACTTTCTTGGGGAGCAGAGTCTTGTGGGCCACGAATGGGGGTCGGTCCGGGCTCGGGGAGTCTAATCCGACGGCCTCGAACCCTTTCTCGATGATGAAGTCGCACGCCCCCTTAGTGAGGTCTGGATATTCCAACCAGTCAGGAGTCCGGCTTTTTGCTGTGTAGCCCGTAAGCAGAAGCAGGATCCACCCCTTTCCGTTCAGGTCTTGTAAGCCTGCTGCCGCCAGCCCGTTTCTGATGTCTTCTCTGCTTATGGGATGGCGCTTTGGTCTGCCGGAAAGATCCAGCACCAGTCCATTTCCCACGTAGTGTCGAAGAGGCATCCTGTCGATGGTCTCTCCCCCCTCGACCATGTGCGACGGTGCATCGGTGTGCGTGGCTGTGTGCTCCGAGAATGCCCACACAAACGAAAGGTAACCGTCCTCCTTCGTGGTCTGGATGGTGGCCTTCAGGGGTTGAGGGGCTCCAGGGAAGACAGGCGTATCCAAGCTCTTGAGCTCCACCGAAAGGTCAACGATTTCCTTGACGAGTGGCCTCGCTTCCAATTACGACACGAGCACCGACCGCGCCGATGAGGTTCTTAATATCTTCCGAGCGAAGAGCCGAGTCTGCTTCGCGGGCGCCAGTGGGCGGTTTGCCACGTGAGATGCGCGGTCACTCCAGAAGGGCCTCGATGACGGACCGCTTCGCCGAACAACCTGCTGCCCTCTCGGACCTCTACTGTGCGGAGAACGATGCGTTAACTTCATATAATTTGATTGACCCCCGACGGGGAGCCGGCTTGCAGACGAAGCAATTTTTCCGTGAGGCTACCGGCCTAGTTAGGGAGTACGGGGCCATCGACACCCTGCTCTTCGCGTCTGTCTTCGTCTTTGCGCTCGTCTTCACGATTACCCAGTTTCCCTGGTTCTACGGAAACACGCTGGGAGCGAATCTGACTGGTTCACTCCTCCTCGCGGCGGTCCCGTTCATCTTCCTGATGCTCTCCTACTGGGCGATAGGGGTGTTGATGCCAAGGACAGGCAACGATTACGTATGGGTGGGGCGTATACTCCACCCGTCAATCGGCTTCACCTGGGGCCTCATCTACGTCCTCATCGTCTTCTTGGCTGCCTTCATCGGGGCCGGGACGGGTCCGCTCTCTTTTGCGATGTCGTCGATCTTCGCCACCTACGGCCTGCTCGGTAACTCAGCCTACTTCACCGGCCTTGGCAACTTCTTCGGGAGCGCGACGGGAACCCTGGAGCTTTCGATCCTCTTTACGGTGCTCGTCGCCGCCTTTGCGATCTTTGGGTCGAAGTTCATCAAGGCGTTCCTCTACGCGACCTGGATCTTTGCCATAGTAGGGATGGTCGTGATGTGGTACATTCTCTCCACGACAAGCAACAGCACCTTCGTCAGCAATTGGAACACCCTTGTCGCGGGGAACAATGCGTCGTACACCTATTCAGCGCTGCAGGCTACCGCGGCCAGCAAGGCATCGTTTCCCGGCATCGCAACCGGGTTTGGGGCGATAGTCGCCGCCCTCCCCTTTGCTTTTCTCTTCCTGTTTGGAGGCAACTACGCCAACGCTTTCGCGGGGGAGATAAAAAACGTCAGGAAATCCCTCCCCATCGCACTATTTCTCTCCCTAATACTCGGCCTGGGATACTGGATTGTCACGTCGACGCTGACCGTCAACACAATAGGGTTCAACTGGGCGACCACGGTCGGATACGGTTGGATTAGCGGCGGGTCTGTCCCGGGCACAGCGAGCTATCCGCTTCCGTACCAGCCAACTCAGCCGTTGTTCCTGGCGGTCTCGGCCTACCCCAACCAACTCCTAATCACCCTCATGTTCATCACTTACTTCATCGGGTCGCTGGGCCCCTTATTCGCCTACTTCTGGATCCCCTCGAAGTATCTCTTCGCGTGGTCCTTTGACAGGGTGATACCTTCCAAGTTCGCTGACGTGAGCTCGAAGTACCACACCCCCTGGGTCGCAGTGGTCGCAACCGCTGTCACCGCAGTTATCGCCGAAGTCCTCTACTCCTATCTTGGCTATTCGTCCTACTTCACGATGGGGACTGTTCTCTGGGGAATCTCGTACACGATACCCGGGATCGCCCTCATGGTCTTCCCATACGTGAAGAAGGACCTCTTCG
>VBPQ01000087.1 GCA_005877185.1 Nitrososphaerota archaeon | reverse complement strand
GCAGACATGAGCAGTCGCTGAAGGGGTTGTCTCAGGACTCAAAACGCTACGTATCCGGCACCCTCGGTAATTCGTCTTTTTGGGCTTACACAACCAATCGAAGTTTCCTGAGTGTAGCTTCATACTCTGCGCCGCAGTAAAGGTGACGAGTATATCAAAGGCTGTTGATTTCAGATGAGTTGTTCTCCTTGGCTCTAGATAGGGGGGAGCCAAACTCGTAGGTTTCATGCCCCGGGCGGGAATAATAATCTTCGGGTGCAAATCCCCGGCGATACCAATGCCCTAACGCCTTACGGGTTCAAATCCCCGGCCCGCAGCCGCCCCTGCACTTTCCCGTCCGAGACAGCAACCGGTTCACCCAGGAGTATGAATGCACCACAGGGTTCGGAAGTCTTCTCCAACCCAAGGAATAGATCCGTCTGTAAGATCCTTCTTTGAGGCCGGGTATCCGAAATCGAGTCCGTCCTTCCCAGCTGCAAAGGCAAGTCTGTAGCATCTCTTTAGGGAATCGCAAAAAATCGTGCGCGGTCACTCGGGCTATTACTCGAGGGCTATTAGTACGAAAAACTACCCAAAAAGCCAGACAGAATACAGTTCTCGCCATTTAGAACCTAACCACCGACAAATACGGTGAATGTCCGGTTTCTCGAAGAACTGGCAGAAGAAAGAAGACAAGAGCAGTCGTGAGCTTAGGAATCTGATGAGGAACTCCCCGCCAGTGAAGCTCCACATTGACCGCGCTAGCAGGGAAATCTCCGCCCTGATCGCCAGGCTCGACAATGCCGAGGCACGAATCAAGTCAAGGGACGGCGAGATGTTCCGCAAGATTGTGGCAAGTCTCCAGAAAGGGGACAAGGACCATGCGGCCATGTACGCCAATGAGCTCACAGAAATGAGGAAGGTGGGGATGACAGTGGTCGGCGCCAAGCTCGCGCTCGAACAGGTATCGCTCAGGCTGGGCACGATAACAGACCTCGGTGATGTGGTCTCGACACTCTTGCCGACCGTGACTGTTGTGAAACGGGTCGGACAAGGGCTGGTCTCGATCATGCCAAAGGCCCAGGGTGAACTTAACGAGATATCCTCTCTGCTGAGCTCGACCCTGGTGGAGGCTGGAACAATCGGTGGAACTTCGTTGAACTTCCAGGCTGCCAACAGCGAGGCCGAGCAGGTGCTGGAGGAGGCGGCATCGGTAGCGTCAGAAAGGATGGCCGCCCAATTCCCAGAGGTGCCCGCCGTTCCTCAGCGTACCGAGGAAGAGGAAGGCCTAGCCGTCTAGCCAGAAGCTGTCGCCAAAAAATTCGTGTGCGGTCACTCAGGCTATTTCTCAGCCAGATGGAATCGTGACCTCCAAACGTGGCAGGTTCACTCGGAGCAGATGCCGTTCGGGTAGAGCATTACTGTTCCGTAGGCGAAGAGTCCGTCGCCACTGAGGCTGAATCCGTAGTCCGGTATCGGAATCTCGATGGTGCACTGCGGGAAAGCCAAGGTCGGGCCGTTCGTGAGAACGATCTCGCCAGCGTTCGGGTAGATTGTTGCGATCACCCCCCGGCTGCTAAAGAGTATCCGTTCGCCGTTTCCCTCGATGACGGTCATCTTGTCCAGCTTGACGTGGAAGAACACTGCGGAACTGAGCTGCTGGAGGGCCGCGGCGAATGCGGCAAGTACTGAGTTCCTCTCGGCTTCGCTGAGGTTGAAGAAGTTGATGGCGCCGACTTCGTAGACGTAAGACATCCGGGGAGAAGGAGCGTCGACTGATTTAACGATCAGAAGTTCATCGCCGTTTCGCCGTTCTCGTCGTCGTATTCGCGGGGAAAGCGGCACGATCCGTCCCCGTAGGGCCATCTGTGCACGCACACCCCGTCATCGAGGCCCCTCTTGCCGAAGATTCTGGCGTAGTCCCTGTCTCCCGCTCTCAGGGCGTCGTGGAGCCCTCCCACGAATACCACTTCCTCGTGCCCGGACTTCTTGTGCGTGAACATCGTCAGCAGCCCGAGGTTGGCCTTCACCGGGGCCTGGAACTCGCGCACGAGCTCGAATCTGTTCGTCTTGAGGTTCTTCCTCAAGCAGAGCGCGTGGTCGGGAAGTCCTTCCGTGCCCTCCTGCGTGTTCCTCGGCGTCCACGCGTAGAACTGGACCTCGAGCAGGGAGTAGTCCGGGTTGTCAGGGTCGGGCGTCTGAAATCTGGTTGCGCAGACGTACATGCCAGCGAAGGGCTGTGCTAGGGAGTGAACTAATTTCAGGATAATAGAGCTACCTTGATAACTTTCAAAGCAGACCAATCGGGGGAATTCAGGTTTTACAACAACATCTTCAATAGCATAGATCTGTACTTACGCAACGGATTGCTGGTAGTGAGAGAATCCTAAAGCAATTCATCGAGACCAGAAGAAATGTTCGAAACGGCGTTCGTGACTCATAAGGTAGCTTTCTAATATGCTGTAACATACTTTGTGCTGTCAACATGTAATGCAAGGTACACTAGATGTACTGCCGCCTTGAATCTGCAATATGAAAGGCACTTTGGATCGCTCTTGCCACCACCAAAATGTTGGTTCGGCTCCGGCCAGCACCGACCGCTGCCGCGCCGCCGAGAAATGGCGCAGGGAACCTGCAGTACAAAACCATTCGGTCGCTCGAAGGAGAGGCAGAGCGGCTGAAGAAACTTCGCCGCAACGGGAAAACGACTACTTGATGGGGTGCCCCCATTCGCCAAGCACCGCCATGCGGATTGGCGTCCACATCCGCTTCATACACGCGAGAAAGAGACACATCCTGCTCGTACCGGCTGTCAGCCCGATGCTTGATACTCGATGACGATGGTGTGACCTGTTCTGAAAGGATATTGTTGGCCGCCGTAGAATGGATCTCCGACCGCGGTCGGGGAACACGGAGGACCGGTGGTAGATGCGCTGCAGTAATCTAGCGAGTTCAAGACCAATGAATCGTACTCGGAGGAGGGCGTTCCGTCCACAAGCAACACGACCTTGTGGTTTGCGTCAGCCCTAAATCCGAGAATATCGGTTGAATTGAAGATGATCGGATAGTTCGCTCCGTTGATGGTTACGGCATGGTAGGTGGCGTTCCAGATCTGAAAGAACTCGCCTAGAGTGTACTGCGTGCTAGTATCCGGTGATTCCACATGGATCACCCCGGATGCGTCGTGCGTGTGGACAGGCTGGAAGCAGGTGCCCGATTTTACGATTCCGACACCAGCCGGAACGGCGACATTCTGCCCGTTGATGACAATCTGAAGGTAGGGGTGAATGTGTATCGCTGTACCCTCGCTTCCCGCAAAGGGAAATGGAAAACCAGGGACGTTGCAGCCGGGCGCATACAGGGAGACCAGATACGCCAGGCCAACCCCTGCAGCGATTATCACGATGAGAAGAGCGCGGCCCAGGGTTAACCACTTCCTTCCTCCCCTTCTTCTGCTGCGACGCATGGAAGGACTACGCCTACCCACTATCCTGCCGCCTCGTTAAATCTGTCGTGCGTCACCAAAGGCTGGTGGACGGGAATGCGGTCGCCAGAGCAGGCACGTGACCTTGTCAGTATCGTCGAGTTGAAGAGCTTGGCGCGGAGCCTCCTACCCCCCTCCAGCCCCCTGAGACAGGATATCCTGTCCGAGCCCGACTACCTGAAGGCGGAGGATGTCCCGGTCAGGGTCGGGATCGACTCGAGACTGCTGCATCGAGAAGTGGACCAACACACCTTTTAGCGGTCTCCCCGGCCTTCCGGTCACCCCGTCCTGCCGACGGGAAGCTTCACTATCGCCCTGTCGCCGTTGAAGGTGGTCACGTACTCCCACCCCTCTTTGATGTACTTCTCGAGCTCGCCCAGGGGGACGACCCTCTGCCGCCCCGAGCTCGCCAGCACTCGTTCTTGGAAGTTTGGCCTAAACTCATCTCAGTCGCGTTGGCGAGTTAGCTGGTTGGATCCACGACCCTAGTCCTTAACGCCGACCCGCGGAAATCAACCGTCGACACCCCTATTCGCAGGGGCCCAGATGAATCAACCCCGATTCGAGGGCGGTGGGGGAAGTGAACCCGTAGGTTTAATGCCCCGGGCGGGATTCGGACCCGCGTCGCCGACTCGAAAGGCCGGCATACTCTCGACCGTTGGTTGACCGGGCTCTACGTCAGGGGACTCTATACTACCGGGGCATCGCTTCGCCTCGCCGGACACTGAGATAGAGTTTTGCGAAATCTCGGCGTGCCCCAATGATTCCCCTTGCCCCGAATGGAACTCGGAAGGCTAGTTATCAAATCAGCATGAAGATAGGAGTTTATCGAAAGCCCGAATTCACTCTGGGGTGAAGCAGCACCACTCATCAAGACTGCCCAGTACTCTCAGCAGCTCGCTTCTCGTGGGTGGTCGGGAGCTCCTTAGGCTTAGGGTCGCGCTCCTGGGCAGGTAGGCGTTCCTCCGCCTGGGCCCTTCGATCGTCCGCAGGTTGGAGGCGAACTCCTCAGGGTCGATTGTCGACAGGTAGTACGGCCTTCTTCCAATTTGCGTGACCCTGCTGCCCTCCGTCGGGTAGTCGGTGACGGCCTCGACCCCGCCCCTCGCATCTTTCAGGAGAAGCTTCATGACAGCCGCTTCGTCCGGGGTAAGAAGCGACTCGCCCTCTGCCCTCAGCTTCCTCCACAGCCCGAGACTCTCGGCTCTGACCCGGAGCCGAAGCTGAAGAACCCCCCCTCTCCGCTTGGCGGCGAAGTACATCGAGGCGAGCTCGTCGAGGGCGACCTCCTCCCTCTTGACCCGGAGCAGCTCCGGAATCAGGGGAACGAGAGGGTCGAAGAGGTCCATGTTGGATGTCGCCAGCCCGCTCCCACCGACGTGGATGAACCCGGAGGAGGAGTAGGCCCTCGAACGCTTGCCGCCATGTACGCGAAAGCCGATTCTCTTCAACCTGGCCGCGATCGTCTCCTGCTGAAGGCGGTTTAGCTTGGGGAGCGGGAGGTAGTACCTACCGTCAGCCCGAAGGAAAGACTGCCGAAGAGTGAAGCGTAAATCTATCTTCTCCACGGACGCGTCTCAGGCCCGGGCCTTTTTGTCCCATTGCCTCCTCCACCCGGGGATGGAGGTTTCGCTCTCATTGTAGGGTCCAGATGGGACGAAAGTTAAGAACCTTTTTAACTAACGGAATCTCGACGATTCTTTCGTAGGCTGTCTATTGAAGAAAGTTCTAGTCGTCGATGACGAGACCGACATCGCCGAAGTCGTCAAGCAGGGTCTGGAGCTTCAAGGCATACTGGTAGACGCCTTCAATGACCCGCAGAAAGCACTCGAGCACTTCCAACCCGATACGTACGAGATGGTAGTTCTTGATATCAGGATGCCAAGGATGAACGGATTCCAGTTGTATCGGGAAATCATGAAACGCGACGATAAGACGAAGGTCCTCTTCATCACGGCTTTCGAAGAGTCCCCGGAGGAGTTTAGAAAGGCATTCCCGGAACTAGACAAACACCGTTTCATGAGGAAGCCTTTTACAATCAGCAAACTCAAGGATAGAATCGTGCAAGGAATCGGTAACCAGGGGCCCGCGTCAAGACACTATCCGGGGACTAACTGACCGTTTCACGAAGAACTTGCTTCTGCCCGCGAGCCAGGCTTGGAACTTCATCTGCTCCAGAGAAGTGTGGTGCCCGCCTCGAAGGATTCTGGGAGACTTTTCAAACCCGACAAATGTTATATATGCAGAGACGAAGCGCCGATTAAGGTTAGCTGATATTTTGAGCGAGGGGAGGGCCACCGTCATCAACCAAATCGAATTGAAGATGAAACACTACGTCGATAAGATCGATAGAGGGCTCGCGAGGGAGCTTGAGATGTACTCTGGTTCCCGCTTTCACGACCCACTCGTCTACGCCACCGAGGGAGGGAAACGAATAAGGCCCATAATTCTGATGATGGCTGCCGAGACCCTCGGATACACCGACGACCATCTTCTCGATGCGGCCGTCGCAGTCGAACTCCTCCACACAGAATCGATGATTCACGACGACATAATCGATGAGGAGGCGTCGAGGAGGGGGAAGATGACATTTCACCTGCGGTACGGGTACAGCTCATCCCTCCTGACCGCAGACTTCGTCTTCGCGATGATACTCGCGATCGCGGCGAGGTACAAGGACAAGCGAGTTGCAGACGAGATAAGCAGCGCCGCCCTCCAGATGGCAGAGGGTGAGTATTCAGAGCTCACCGTCGACCCGAAGACTTACAAGTTGAGCTGGGACGAATACGTGAAGATAATCTCTGAGAAGACCGCTGCCCTCTTTCAAGCGGCAGCCAAGCTCGGGGGGCTCATCGCCGGAGCCTCCACGAACCGTGTGGACGCCCTGGCGAACTACGGCAAGTTCGTCGGCATCGCGTACCAGCTAAGGGACGACCTCCTCGACTGGGGCTCTGAAGACAAGATAACGAGGGCGCTCCTGAATGGCTCGAACGATGCGGATGTCATCTCGAAGCTCAAGAGGTACTCCGAGATTTACGCCGAGAAGGCGAGGAAAGAGCTGGCAGTCCTCCCGGAGAACGACGCGAGCGCCTTCCTCCTGGAGCTGACTGATTTCGCCGTCCACAGAAAGCGCTGACTCCGCGGAATTCTTATAAGCGGTAGGTCAAGCCCTCCTGACACTTTCAAGTTGAACAGTAAGGCGATCTTCTTGGCCGGCGCCGCGGCCATCTTCGTCCTCACGCTCCTTCAGACCCCGGTTCACGCCCAGGCACCCTCGCCCAACGAGGTGATTAGCAGTACCTCCGCGAAGTTCATCGCGGCTGGTTTGGTCTTCGCCCTCGCGGCCGTGGGGGCGGGCTACGGTGTTGGCCACGCTGGGGCTGCGGCGATGGCGGCGCTCGCGGAGAGGCCGGAGGTCAGGTCGATGGCCCTCATCATCACCGCTCTGGCAGAGGCAATCGCCATCTACGGCCTGGTCATGGCGATAATAATTCTGGGCACCCCCGCCTAGACAAAGCACTTCTGCTCGATTCATTCATCTCGGAAATATGTTGGGAACCGCGCTTGAGGCGAAGTTTATCACCTGCTGAGGGA
>VBPQ01000073.1 GCA_005877185.1 Nitrososphaerota archaeon | reverse complement strand
AGCGAACTGCTCTGAGATGTTGACACGCTCGCGACGTAGGTTCGTTCGATGGAGTTCGCCTGGCTCAGGGTCGAAGCGGCCTCGCTAAGAAAGATGGTGGCGTTTTGGAACCGCCCCTCCCCTGCCAGTGTGATGGCTCGCGCATAATTCGCGTCGGCCTCGAGGAGCACGCTTCTCGCAGCCGGACTCTGGTAGTCTGCACTTGTTATCCTCGTCCCAATATCGGAGAGAAGATTCCTGTAGGCCCTCTCGAATGCGTCGTGAACGTAAAGGAACTCCTGCCCGACCAGGTTTGTCATGCTAGACGAGTCGACGTAGTACAGCGAGTAGAGGTGAATCCCCACCTTTGCTGCTTTGGATGGGCCGACTTGTGAGTTAGCAAGCCTCATCGGTTCCTCGACGAGGCTTCGCAAAATCTTAATAGTTGAGAGAGACGGTAGTCGGTCGTGTTTCTGGACTTCCTGAAGAAGATAACGATTCCAAGAAATATGGCACAGCTCGAGGTCTTGATCAGGCAACTCCTGAAGCTCGTGTTCTGGATTCTGCTCATAGCACCAATCATAGCGGTGCCTGTCTTATTCCTCCTGACAACTTACCTTGGCATCCCCGTAAGACTGCCTGGTTAGTCCTCACCCCTGGCATGATGAAATTTCCCCCCACGAATAGAATGAGCAACGCGTAAAAGCGGGTAATCAGGGGCCTTAGCAGCGAGTAGTTCTTGACTACCGGAAGTGTACCCACGACGGCGGCCGCCAAATCAGGCGCCACGAAGTGGATTGGGATCGCCGTGGTTGTGGTCATAATCGTCGTAGGTCTGGCTTACTTCTTCCTCTACAACCCGGGCCCAACGATTACGACTGTCACTGTAGTGATGCCAAACGGTGTCGCAGCAGACCAAAGCCTCAACTTTCAGCCCTCGACAATAACCGTGGTAATAGGTGTGAACAACACGGTCGTCTGGACTAACCAAGACACGACCGATCACACAGTAGTGAACGCGACCGCCTCACCAACGGCGTTCGGCAGCGCCTCAGCATTAATCGGCGCCGGCAAAACCTCCAGCTACACTTTTATGGTTCCCGGAACCTACAACTACTTTTGCAATCTCCACCCCACCTGGATGAAGGGAACGGTAATAGTCAAGGCTCACAGCTAGCAGCGGCCGATGAGTTTCTCTATCTCCGACCTCTGTTCGATTCCGTTGAAGTCTCCTTGATGAAGCAACTGCTGGGTGTCACGGGGACGCCTGGCACCGGCAAGAAGAGCATTGCAGCTGAACTGGCCGATTTGCTGGGTTTCGCCTCACAGAATCTAAACGTGCTCGCCCTAGAGCTTGGATGCGTAGAGCGGGTTAACGGGTCGGTGGTCGTAGACACCGAACGCCTCAGCCGGTCTCTTCGAGAGAGAGTCCGGAGCGGTGTCGTCTTCCACGGCCACCTCCTGCCCGACCTCTTCAGAGGCGAAGGAATCGACTACGTCGCGGTCCTAAGATGCGACCCGAGGATCCTCAAGGAGAGGCTCTTGGCGAGAGGATATCGAGGCGACCATCTGCGGGAGAATCTCGAAGCTGAGCTGATTGGAGTCTCGCTCTCCGCCTCTCTGCGATCCTTCGGTGCGTCAAGAGTTCGTGAGTTCGACACCAGCCAATCCACGCCTCGGGAGGTGGCCAGGGCGATTGCGGCGGGGTACAAGTCGAGGCGAAGTCCACGGGTCGTCAGCTGGACTGACTGGACCACACACTACGACTCAGCCGCCGAGTTGATGTCGCTCCTCTCCTCCGCCAGGACAGACTCGGCGTTCACCTGAACCAGAATCGGCCTCTGGATACGGGAGAGGCTGACCACGGCTTCTCCGACCTTCAGTTCCGCGATGTAACTCTGCTGATCGGGGGTGAGGTTAAGAGAGGAGCCGATGAGTTTGAGGTCCTCCATCCACGCCACCTTGTGGACGATTCGGACTCCCGAGTTCTTGATGACCTCGGAGGAGACCTGTGTCGGAAACTGTGCGACGAAGATCATCGCCTCTCCGAACTTTCGAAGCTCGGAGACCATCCGCTCGCCAACCGCCGGCGGGTCCTCTTCTCTTCGTGCGGGGACGACGTTTCGCGCCTCCTCGACCAAGATTACGTGCTCGAGTCCACCCCTCCTCGAAATTCTGTGCTCGTAGATCATCTTCAGAAGCACGTCCATGAAGATTGTTCGCGTCTGAGTGTCTCGCAGGTCGCCCAACTCGATGCAGAGGGCTTTGTCTAGCAGGTCATCGACGGTGAAAGTCCCCGGACCATCCAGCGCCTTGCCGGCCTGTCCCTGGGTGAGAGGGACCAGACGCCTTAGGAGAGCGACCTTCGTCTCGTTGTCGTACGCGCTTCTCAGGGGGTAGGCCTCTATCGTCTTCACAAGGGACGAGAGGCTTGGTATCTCCTCCTCACCCGCCTCGCCCAGACACTTTTGCAACGCGTTCCTGAACATGAACGACTGTGGGTGGGTGAACCTGTAGATGTCTGCGAAGATGTCCGTCACCATTTCGATGTGCTCGGTCGGGTCGACAAGCCCGCTCCCCTCGAGTGGGTTTAGCGTGAAGTCGTCCCTTGTCGGGGAGAGCACCCTCCCGCCTATCCTCGAGAGTGTCGCCCCATACTCGTTGTGCCAATCCATCACCATCACGGGGAGTCCCAGCTCTGCGATCTGCCCCACCAAGGCGGCTGCCGTCGTCGACTTCCCCGCGCCCGTCATCCCGAGTATCGCAACGTGTTGTCGAAGGTCCTCGACCCCCAGCCTGAACTCGTGGAATTGACCCCCACGTGTTCTCACGTTCCCCAAAAGAAGACCCCCCCGCCCCGACTCCGACGAGTTCGGAAGGTAGAACTCGGGCGACACGCCGCCTCTGGATATCATCGGGTTCCTCGCCTCGAATGTCTCCAGACTGCTCACCGCCGAGGCGTTTCCGACCTGCGGCAAATTAGGCTCTCCGGGTAAAAGGAGGGAGTTGACGAACTCGCTCAACCCTGCCCTGTTCAGTCTCCTCACCGAGGAGTTCGGTATCGCGACCGAAAGGGTGGCGGCCAAGACGTTCGCCCTCTGCTCCAGCTCAGTGAATGAAGCTTCGAGGGACTTCTCCTTTCCATCGACCCAAGTCCCCACCACGAGGTCGAACTCGAATGCTGCCCCTTCCTCCCCCCCTTCCTCCT
Source organism: Nitrososphaerota archaeon (assembly GCA_005877185.1). Taxonomy (GTDB): domain Archaea; phylum Thermoproteota; class Nitrososphaeria; order Nitrososphaerales; family Gagatemarchaeaceae; genus TA-13. The sequence goes on along the minus strand of VBPQ01000073.1, from coordinate 7,679 downwards.
TTGTCTTCATCGGCGTCATCATCGTGATATACAGAAAGGGCACCCCGGACTTGTGCAGCCCCTCGAAGAGTCCCTTCATCCTCTGCTGGTGAATCGTCAGCCGGATTGCGCCCGAGTAGTCAAGCTTTGTCTCCTCTTCCTCCTCTTCGAGGTTGATTCGCATGAGGGCGAGCAGCCTCTGGCTCCCCCCGCGGGTCAGCGCGAGGTACTTTGAGCCGCGAATTCTGATCGAATCGACCCTTATCGTCTCTGAAGGGCGCAGCCTCCAGCTGAGCCTGGAGAGGACTCCTTCTTGCCCCAGTCTCCTCACCAGTGGAAGCTCAGGCCGAATATGCCGCTGATCGCCGAAGAGATCGCGTTCCAGATGCCTGTGGTGAAGTTCGCGCTCTCCTTGAGTATCGACTCTATCCCCCCGACCAGGAGGGATAGGGCCACTAGGGCGACAGAGAGTAGCAGTGCTTCTTCTATCAGCTGGGCCGCGTTTCGGAACGCCGTGATAATCAACGGAAAAGTATGTGATCAAGTTATTTAATCGCCCACAAGCTCGGCGGCGGAACGTTCGCAATAGGAGCGGTCATCTGGAGGGCCACCGCGAAGGTGATTCCCGCCACTACAGGGTCGATGTATCTCCTCCGTGTTGAGAAGAAAGAGCCGAGAAAGGCTGAACTCGCAATCGTCATCGCAAAGGCCGCATACACCACGAATCCGCCGGACGGGGCTGGAGCCGCCGAGAGGAACTGAAACGACATGACAAATGGCGCCAGCGATGACAGAAAGGCCATGACAGGGCCCAGAATCGCGGAGACCATGTGCCCCCTCAGCTCAAGGACCCTCTGCTCGAGTCTCCTCCTCTCCTTGAGCCTCGCCCACCTTTCAAAGGTGACCGAGAGCCTCTCCGCCCTCCTCCCCGCGTCTCTCGCACTTAACCCGCTCTCGGAGGCGACGTAGGTGACGAGCGATTTCATCCCTGTCTCCTCCGACTCCAGGAGTCGGTTCAGCGCATTCTTCGCGGGAATTCCGAGAAGCACCAGCCTCGCTACATCCTTCTCGGATGGGTCCCTGCTGAGCCTGAAGGTGTCGACCAGTGAGGAGGCCAAACCCCTCCCCCTCGAGGCTTCTCTGAATATTCTTCTGAACCCGGCAATCCGCTGAATCTCCTTCAGAGACGGAGCCTCCTTCGTTCCCTTGATGAGAAGGCGAAAGCGATGTTCAGGAAGAGTAGGTCGAGGACGACGACCTCACTCAACTCTAGAGGGGTGGTGCTTCGTGTCAGAACAGCGAAGAGGAGCAGCATTATCGGGGCGAAGAAGCAGACAGCGATGAAGACGGGCACCTTCGTTTCGTCCCCCAGCGAGGCTGCGGCGAAGACGCTCTCGAGTTCGTCCCCCACGTCCTCTATGCTCCCCGCTTCCCTAGAGACCGTCGAGAGGAGGGCCTCCGAAACCGACTCTGAAGCGATCCCCGCGGCAGATTTGACGATTGTCTCCTTTGGAGCGTGCCCGAGCAAGACCATTCTCTTTGCATGCTCGAGCGTCCCAGCTAGCTCCTCCTCGTCGCATCTTAGCAGCATGAGGGCTCTCGAGTTCGAGCCGGTAGCCCGCAGGCTGACCGCTGCGGAGGCTGCTACGACGGGCGCTTCCCTCGCCTGCCAGAGAGAGACGGTATCCAACTTTCTCCTCGGTTCGCTCGCGACCAGATACGCTGTTGCGCCCGAGGTGAGCGCGCCGATTATCCACGAGTCTGAACCCAGGATGTCCCTCGTAGTGAGAGAGACTGCCGCCCCTCCCAAGAGAGAGAGAAGGAGGAGGAGAAGCAGAAATTTCAGAGGATTAATCCGATAGTGCTCCAGAGAATTGAATTTCATCTTCTGCCGCCGCCGCTCCTCCTGAGCGAGAACCCTGAGGCAAGCACCTCCATTCGTCGGCGAAACTCGACCGGCGAAGCCTCTCCGCCGCGAAGTTCGATTCTCTCCCAGGGGAGTATGCGCTGTAGCTTGGATTCTCTGTCGCGGACATAGACGTCACGGAGCCTGGCTTCGCCGTTCTCGCTCGTCACCTCGCAGATCCTGCTCACGAAACGTGTGGGTTTGAGACGGTCGGGTCGCTTCATCTGGACGATCAACCCCAAATCCAGCAGACTCTGCCGAGGGATGCCGTGAACCTCCACCCACCTTCTTATCGCCTGCTCCGGTGACCCGGCGTGAAACGTCTGTAAACCCTTGATCCCGGAGGATAAGGCGTGGAAGAAGGCGTGGCTGTGCTCCTCCGACTGGATCTCGCTCAAGACCACGAGGTCGGGGGACCGGTGAAGTATCTTGATTATCTCCACCCCTTTCGTTCTTGGAGTTTCGTTCGTCCTCTCGAAGGGGTCCACCCTGATCTTCATCTGGTGAAAACCTCGGTCGAGTAGGTCCTTCGTCTCGACCGCGTCCTCAATGTAGATTCGTCTAAGGCGAGGGTCGAGCGCTTCGTCGAGGGCGTTTAAGAGTGTCGTCTTTCCCGTTCCTGTCTCCCCGGTTATGGTGACGTTCATCCCCGCTTCGAGCCAGGCGACGAGGAACCCGGCCGCCTCCTCCGAAATCATCCCGCATTCAACCAGGTCGACGAGTGACAGGGTGGCGACGCTGAGGCGTCGCACGTCGAGCGCAAAGCCGTTCACGGAGAGAGGGGCCAAATCCAGTGAAACACGGAGACGATTCCCACCGACGTCCAGGTCGTTCTTGAGGGACGGGAGCGTGTAGTCTAGAGTGTAGCCTCTGAAGGTGTCAAGATGGGTCTCCAAGGCCTTTCTCTCTCGCTCTGTCAGGAAGATCGCTGACTCGCACCTCCCGTACCTGTAGTGGTCCAGGTATGCGGGTGACCGGGCCGAGTCGACGTAGAACTCCGTCACGAGCTTGTCCATCGCCAGGGCAAGAATCCGCGACATCCCGACCGCCTCGTACGCGGAGAGTGTCGCAAGCTCCTTTGTATGCCCTCTGAGGTCGCTCTCCCCTAGGTACTTCGCCGCGAGCTGCTCCAGAACCTCGACGAGCCTCTCGAATGTTAGGGGTTCGACAGAAGAGGGGGAGAGCTCCTCCCCGACCCGCTGGACCGCCCGGCGCAGAACGACCAGCTCACGGGGAGAGAGGGTGTGGCGTATACCGTATAGTAGGGTGTCGCGGTTCGTCATCCCTCTGACAGAGTACGTGAATGGAAAGACACCATACTCTTCGATCAACCCGCCGTTCGTCTCCTCAAAGAGCTCGATGAGCAGTGGCGCGGGCCTCTCCGTCCTCCTCCTCTTGGAGGCGACCTTCAGAATGAGTTTCATGAGCTGACTCTCCAAGCTCTCGAGAGATAATAGCGGGAGCCGATAAAAAGACCCATGGTTGCCGCTGTTCTGATAATAACCCGAAGAGTTATCAGAACCGTTGCCGCTTAAATTCTCGGTTGATGTTATTGTCTGATAAATGGTAGAGACGATCGAGTACTCGCTCGTGGTGCTGACGTCGATCCTCTTCGCAGGTTCTGGGGTGTACCTCTTCACCAATTACACGCAACGGGTTAGCCAGACAGACGCTTCCGCGACCTTCTCCTCCATCCTCTCCGCCGCCTACTCTTCACTAGCGAGCAACTCCGAGCGCCGGGTGGTTCTCTTCTTGAGCAACGCCACGATTTCCTGTCAGGGTGGAACCGTCGTCTTCGAGAGCGGCCCCTCGCGTGTCGCTGCCACAATACCCGCGGGCTGCGACTTCAGCTTCGAGGGGGTCAGTGGTGTCCGGACCCTCCTGCTTCGCGCGACTTCGAACTGGCTCACCCTAGAGGTAGAGTGAGGAGAATGCCTTCAAGCACCGTCTCGTCCATCTACGGCTGGGCGCTTTACCTGGTTGCGTCGGGTGCCTTTCTGTCCGTGGCCTCTGTTCCGGTCTCGATGGAGGCCCAGGCGGCGACACGAAGTCAGGTTGACACGCTTCTCGATGGAATCGCCGCCACCCTCAACTCGCTTGTACCCGGTCTTACCGTCACGCTCCGCTATCACAGTGGGCTCACCAACCTGAGAGTTTGGGTCGACGGGCACGCGGTCGGGGCGGTGTCCTCCTCTCTACTGGTGGAACGGAATCTCTCTTGGTGGAGTCCGCTCTATTCACTCCAGACGGATGTAACGTACCTTGCGAGTCTGAATCCAGGGGGACTGAGCATTGTCGAGAAGGGGGTCAGTTGAAGTGTACCTCGAGATCGGAATCCTATACGTCCTCTTCACGCTACTCCTCGTTCTCGGCTTGCTGACATTCGCTTTCCACCTCGGAGGGTGAGCAGACGAGGACACTCGATATCGCCGCGGGAACTTGCGTCGCAATCCTCTCGATCGCCCTCCTCGCGTCGATGAACCCCGCGCTGCCAAGGGAGCAGTCAGCCGAACTCGCACAGAGGTCCAACACGCGCGGCGCGATTCTCGGTTTCGTCAGATCGGTCGGCCTCGTCTGGATCACCACCTCATCCCTCCGCGCGATCTGCGACAGGCTCGCAGAGTACGACTCTTCGACAACAATGAACGCCCGCATCGGAAGCGAGGAATGCCTTCCTAGCGGTGGGACGCACTACGCCTACTCCAACATATCTCTCCCAATAGGAGGCTCGGAGCTGAACCTGGAGGCATGGGTGGCAGACGCAAAGCGATAGCCGCCACGATAACTTCTCTCGTCGTCTTCGGGACTCTCGTGGCCTCGAACTTCGCCCTCTACGCGAGCCGGGAACAGGGGGTCGTCCTTCACGCGGTCTCCGACCAGGCCGAGGCGGTCGCTGCAGAGGCAGAGCTGGCGAAGGGGCTGGTCGCGCTCTCCCTCCTCCGCACCTCTCAGTCTGTGCTCGAGGCGAGCAGCCATCCCTGCTCCGGCCCTCTTGAAAGCATGCCTGCGCTGCGCTCGACCGTGCTTTCGAGCAGTCTCGGGGGCATCGCGGCAAGCCTGAGGGGAGTCTTGACCTTGAGCGGAGCTCTGAGCGACAATCTAACCCTCCTCTCACCTTTCACGGGCTTCGTTCCTGGCTACCTGAACTTCGCCGTCTCGGTCGAGCTCGGTTTCTCCAGCTCCCTAGTCCAATACCACAAGGCGGAGGTCCACTACCTCCATCTTCCCGTACTCTACGACGGGTCCATCGCGGCTTGTCTCTCAGCAGTGGGCTATCTTCGCTCGAAGGTCCAGGGGCTCAAACGGACACCCGGCGTGTGCGCCACCGCCTCGATATTGGGGGCGATTGCGGAGGCGGCTCGCCGCTACAGCGTTGTGGCCCGCGAAGCAGGACTGACCCTGTCGATATCGTCGTCGACGGATAGAGGACTCCATTGCCCCACGATCGTTTACGAAGTTGTCGTGTCTCAGTACGGTGTTACAGGGGTCTCGGGTGACTTCACTTGGCGAGTCTCTGAGGGAGGCTCTCTCCTCGCCTGATCGCGTCCTTCAACTCCCTCCCTGCAGGTCTGAATATCTCGCCGTACTGCTCCCTGACCGTGTACTCCGCCACCCCGATGCACTCAGCTACCTCTCTCTGTGAGAGGAAACGGATTCTTGAATCCAGCTGCGCCAAGGCCACCTCGGCAGCGTAGACCGCACTCGCGGCCAGCCCGCACGGACTGTGCCCTCCCATCGCCTCTCTTTCTACTATGCTGAGCGCTTCGCGGGCCACCTTGTACAGCTTGTTGTAGTAGACCGTCTCGCTCATCCTGTGCTCCTCGAGCCTTCTCCTCAGCCCTGAGTTTGACGACAGGTGTGCAATCACCCTGGTCAGGTAATCCTCTGCCCTTCTCGCCCGCGTCTTGATCGGCGAATCGAGGGAGATCTGGATCAACGAAGTCGCTTTCACTCTCCTCCCCAGCGCTCTGTGAGCCTCCAACACCTCCCTGACCCCGACCGAGGTGATGCCCTCTATCTTGCACGCGGTGATTATAGAGTAGGCCGAGATCGCAGCTACAGTTATCTCGTTTCTCTTCCTCAGCTCAAAGACCTTGTTCGCTATGACCATCGACTGGCTGACGACGATCTTCGGAGTGCTGAGCTTCTCGCAGACCCTCTCTATCATCTTGGCACAAGAGTACACGCAGCTCTCTCCCTTGCCGGCGAAGTCCGAGACTAGCTTGAGATACTTGAAGCTGGAAGCGGCGTCAGGGAAGGCGGGAGGAGGAAGGGGGGACTGCTGCTCCTCGTACTCCTGCTCGGGTGGTCCCAGGAAACCACCCAAGGCGTGAGGCGTGTAATCGAGAGCCTGTGGCATCTTTCGTTCGCGACCCTCCAGAATCTCTTTCGCTGTCACCATCCCACAGGACTGGCAGACGAACTCGTCTCCAGCGTCTATGATCTGCCCCGAGCATTCACTGCACTTCTCCAGGTATGCCGACGACGACGAAGAGGATAGCATGGCCGCCCTCTCCTCCTCTTCGACTCGGCAAATCTTCTGGCTCTCTCACGGCAGTCTGGTGCGACTACAATTCTCTCTGTTGGACGGGTCGGTTTGGGAGTGGAGAGGGTGGGGTTGATGAAAGTAAAAAAAGAGGCCCGACCAAGGGTTAAAAGAACTCGAAACCGCTCGCCTCGAAGAAGCACCGATGAAGCGATGGGCCGACCTCCGTATCGTGAAGGACATGCACGCCGTCAGGTCCGTCGACATCGTCAACCTTCTAGACGGGATGCACGCGGCCGGCGGCTTCATGGCGAAGAGCCTCTCCGAGGTGGCGCGGGTCCTCGTCGCGATGAGTCGCGACCTGAAGTGCACGAAGTTTCTCTCCTTCCCCGCCGCACCGGTTGCGACGGGTCTTCGCGGCGTCCTCGTGGAGATGGTAAACAAGGGGCTCGTCGATGTCATAGTAACCGCCTCCGGAACGCTCGACCACGACGTCGCTAGGACGTATGCCGACTACTATCACGGAGACTTTCAGATGGACGACAGGAGGCTGCACAGGGAGGGATACCACAGGCTGGGGAACCTCCTCCTCCCGCTCGACAATTACGGCCCCCTGATAGAAAGAAAAGTCCAGCCCATCCTCTCCCGCCTGTATGCTGGAGGAAGGAGGAGCCTCAGCAGCCGTGAACTCTGTCGAGAGCTGGGAGAGTCTCTAGATTCGAACGACTCCCTTCTGTCTGCGGCGAGCAGGAAGAACGTTCCCATCTTTGTGCCCGGAATCATGGACGGCGCGGTGGGGAGCCAGCTCTGGCTCTTCGCACAACAGCACAGAGAATTCAGGATAGACGTCATCCAGGACGAGAACGACCTCTCGGACCTCGTCTATGGGTCCAAGCGCACGGGCGCTGTGATTATTGGGGGCGGCATCAGCAAGCACCACGTCTTGTGGTGGAACCTCTTCAAGGGCGGCCTCGATTACGCCTGCTACATCACGACCGCTGTCGAGTACGACGGCTCGCTGAGTGGGGCACAGGTCCGAGAAGCGATCTCTTGGGGAAAGGTGAAGGAGAGTGCGAAGACCGCGACGCTCTACGCAGAGGCTACGGCCGTCCTGCCGTTGATAGTCTCGTATGCCTTGACAAAACTCGGAAGATGAGCCCGATAGTTTAATAACAGATTCGGGGGGGAGCCGTGAAAGTAAAGGAATTCCGCTTTTGGCCATAGACCCGCTCCTACTCACGACCTCGATCGCCATACTCGGTGTGCTGTCGGCGGTCGGGCTCGTCTTCAGGTCGGGCTCGTCTTCAG
>VBPQ01000078.1 GCA_005877185.1 Nitrososphaerota archaeon | reverse complement strand
ACGAGGTTGCTCGAGTATCTGACTGGGGAGAGCAACCTTCCAGGGCCAAGGGCAAACCTCGAACTTCTCGGGGCCTTCGGAGACCTCTTCTCGAAGCGTTGCCGAGAGAAACCCGCCTCTTATTGGGAACTCGCGACGAAGTTGGCTGGGATGTCCCGTAGCGTGGAGGGGCGCGATGAGCCCGCAGAGTTCGGTGTCATGTGTGGTGTTCTCGCCCAGGCGTCCGTCGGGGCCGCTCTCCCTCAATACTTCGCAAGATCGGCGACGCAGATGAGAGGGTACTCGCACTCAGCAAGATGGCGAACGCGTGAAGCGGTCGCGATGGGGCTACAGCGGATGATTCAATCCGATGCGGGGAAGACGCTGCGAGAGTTGGAGAGCTGGGTAGTTGACGGGGACGACTGGCTCGCGATGAGGGCCGTCGCGGCGGGCGTCGCGGAACCCGCCCTGGTGAAGGACCACACTGTCGCCGAGAGGGCCCTCGACCTCCAGAGGAAGATACTCTCGCGTATAGCCTCGGCGGGGAAACGCGCGGGGGAGGAGTTCAGGCCCCTGCGACAGACTCTCGGCTACTCCTTCAGTGTCGTTGTCAAGGAGGTTCCGAAGGAGGGTTTCGCCTACCTTCGACAGATTGCGCGAAGCAGCGACCCAGACCTGAGGTGGATAGTCAGGGAGAACCTGAAGAAGGACAGGCTCGTCAAGAACTTCCCCGACGAAGTGAAGGCGGTCGGGAAGCTTGTCTCCTAGATCACAGGCTAGCCTGAGGCGACCGCCATCAGCGGCGGGGAAAGTTCAGGTTGAGGACTCCCGTCTCGAGGACCCTCGGGTCGCGTTTCAGGGCGTAGTTGACAACCACGCGGGCGCCGACGGAGAGGATCTGCGAGAGGTGGGTCTCAGTCACGGGGATCACCTTGGGGAGGCCCGTCGAGCCGCGGGTCATGACCCACCTGGCCACTGGTTCCGGGAGGAGAGAGGAGAACCTTCCCTCTCTCACCTCTCCTATCTGAGGCAGGAGGTCGGCGTAACTAACGGTGGGAAAGCGACTCCAGAACTCCTCGACTCCGCCGATGCCGGAGGCGCCGAATCTCGCCCCGTAGTCGGTCTTGGAGTATCCAAGGAGAAGCGTCTGCAGGCCCTCTCCTGCGTTTCCCTCGGATTCCTGAGCGACTCGTACCAGGGTTCGACGATTTGACTCAGGAGTGAATTCGGAATGCTTGACAAATGAGCACTTGAACTATTGACACGCATATTTAGAATCTCGGGAGCCCTACTGGGGGCGAGCGAAGGAAGATGGCGAAGAGAGGGTTCACGATAGATACGGGCTCGGAGAAGATCGACGTCGAGGGGCATGAGCACAAGAACGTCGCCGTGAAGTACCTCATGAAGCGGCGGCGAAGCCTCCTCTTCACGAAGGACCAGGGCAAGGTCGAGAAGCTGTGGACTGGACTCCCACAGCACATGGCGATCATCGGGAAACAGGTCACGAAGGAGTACGACGTGAAGTGGGAGAAGGTGAGCACCGGAGAGTTCGCAGGGGCGAAGTTCACCTTCACTCTTGAAGAAGCGGCGTAGATTCGCGTGGCCGAGGAGCCAGACGACCGCTTCAAGGCCGTCGTCGTGAGCATGATCCTCGATTCAAAGCCCGAGGCTGCCCTGGAGACCCTGAGCGGGAGATACAGGGTTGACACGCCGAGACTAGGGGTCGGCGTCTTCAAGCGGCACTCCAAGGGGGTGCGGGCGGTCTATGCTCCAGATAGGAAAGAGATACTCGCAGCGAAGCGGGAGTTTCTCTACGACCCCTTCGTGATCCTGCATGAATTCTACCACCACATCAGGTCGGTCGGAGGGAAGCACAGAGGAACCGAGAAGAACGCCGACAAGTTCGCCCTCGAATACATTCGCGCCTTCAATAGGGTGGTGGCTCGCCTGAAGGAGAACAAGCAAGCATGATCAAACGATGAGTTTGGCCCAACCCACGCAGCTTAGAGATGGAAAGTCCTGAACCAGATGGAGGGTCGAGTAGCCGACGATTCACTCAGGTCTTGCTCTTTGTCAGCTCGAGGTATGGAGCGACGGAACGCAGAACCTTGCTCTCCGCCTTTCGCAGGTGCTCTTCGTAGGTCGTCCTCGGCTGCCCCATCTGATGGGCGATTGTGTCTGTTGTGACCTTCTTCGGCACCCTGTAGTAGCCGTTGTCGAGGGCCGCCACAAGCGCATCGCGCTGCTTCCCCGTCAGCTCGCCGAAGATCTTGTTCGTGGAGACGACAAAGGTTTCACGCAACGAATAGTCGGGGCGGGATGTCCTTGAGGTAATCTTGAACTCGCTGAACTTTGCAAGCTCGTCGAAGGCAGCTTTGATGTCCTTCTGGCTGAAGGAGATCATTCTGTACCACTCCCATCCTTCATGGTAGGTGGTTGGTTGGAGCTCGAGGCAGTTGTGCTTCTCCAGGACGGAAGTCACACTCTTGTAGAGCGTGTCGCAGATGCATTCGTGAACTATGATTTGAGTATTCGAACCGCTGAAGGACTTTCGCGCGATCTTGGCGCCCAGCTTGGTTAGGTACTGCTGGATGTCCTCTTGGACGGCCTGAAATTCGCTCAGCTCGTTCAGCTCCTTGAACGAAACTTCGAGGACCTCCATAGAGTAGTTGCACCACTGGGAGAAGAGGACATTTGGGTACTTGCGAGAGAGGTTATTGTAGGGGCAGTCATGCCGAAGTTTGAAGTCAATCTCGTAGACCGCCATGCCTCTAGGCGTGAATAGGCTAGGCGATATAAGCCTCCTCCCGTCAATAGACGGGTGCGACTAGCAGGCCTACGCTTGGTCATCCTTCCCGTTGTACGACGGGGCAATCCATAAGGTGGCGGAGATGCCGGGATGACCCATGGAAACAAGAACAATCGGGAAGGTCTCGGGAGAGATCGCTTCGCTAGGCTACATCGAGGCCGAGATTCTGAACTTGGTCAAGGAGAGGCGGACCCTTCCCCTCGAGAAGGTACCGCTCCGCATGGAAGAGGTTCGCAAACTCATTTCCTCGTGCCATCTGACGCTGCTGGTCCTCGAGTACCCGTGGGGGGTCGAGTTCGAGCTTGGCCTCTCGAGGAAGGGAGCCGACTATCTCGCCGGTGCACATCCGGTCGACGGCCCCTTACCGTCTCAGGAGGAGACGACGGCATGAGCCCTGGACGGCGCCCGGTCAGACTTATCGTGAAGAGCCGAAGAGTTCCGTTCGCCCTAACCGAAATCGAGTTCCCGCAAACAACATCCTATGGGGTCGTCTCAACGATCAAGAAGAGGTCTATCGTCTACGACTACGTGCTGGATGAAGGAGAGAGGCGCATTGTTGATGAGGTCCGTCAGGCTGCAGAGAATTCGGGTCTCCCTCTCGAAGTCGTAGACGTTGGCAGGGCCGGCACACTCAGCAGAATCGTCAGGAGGCTTCTGGTGAGGCCGACTGAAAGACCAGGACTACTGCCCTCGGGTGACCAGATGCATCGCGTCTCAGTTGCATGGCTGAAGGCGACGCCTCGGGAGGCAGCCGACGTTAATCCTGAGAGGGCTGAGTCTTCGAATGGCACGACTAAGCCCTGCTGACTGTCCTGCAGCATCGACCCGACCGCGGCTCGAGTACTGGCTGGATTCTCAGGACCAGGAGTCGAGGGTCGAGAGTTCGTCCTCCTTCCTGCGCAGGTGAGAAGCCCTCACACCGACGAGGCGGACCGCCCCCTTCCTGTCTTCGAAGTTCTTCAGGAGGGACTTGACCGTGCTGAGCACGCTCTCAAGGTCGTCGGAGTCTTCCGCGAGGGTCTTCTCCATAGTGTGCGTCTCGAACCCTCGAAACCTTATCTTGACTCCGATTGTCCTGAAGTGGAGGTTGCCTCTCTTGATACGCCTCACCAACTCGTGAGCGAGCAGCTCCGCCTCCTTCATGACGGTCCTGTAGTCTTTGACATCCCTCCTGAAGGTCTTCTCGACGTTGAGAGACTTCTGTTCCCTCGGCCGTACAGCAATCTGCTCGGTTCCGTGGATGACTCCCCAGAGCCAGACTCCGTTCTTCCCGAACCATCGGACGAGCTGCTTGCCGGGTAGCGACTGAAGCTGCGAAATGGTCTCGATCCCCCTCTCCTTCAGGAAGTCGCCCGTCTTCTTCCCCACCCCAGGGATGACACTAACCGGGAGGGGTGCTAGGAACTCGGCCACCAGGGTCGAGGGGACCACCGTCAGGCCGTCTGGCTTCAAGAGGTCGGAGGCTATCTTCGCGGAGGACTTGTTTGGGGCGATACCTATCGAACAAGTGAGGCCCTCTGAGCCGATCTCTCTCTTTATCTCAAGCGCGAGCGCTTTCGCCTCTTCAATCCCTCGAACCCTGGAGCTCACGTCAAGGAAAGCCTCGTCAATCCCCACCTGCTCGAGCTCATCGGCGTGTCCCCTGAGTAGCTTCATTATTCGTGCGGAGGCCTCGGTGTACTTGCGGTAGTCGGGGAGCACGTAGACGGCGTCAGGCGCGATTCTGTAGGCGCGGGAGATCGGCATCCCCGACCTTACCCCCAAATTCCTCGCCTCATAGGAGCAGGCGACGACCACGCCCCTCCCCTTCCCTCCCTCGGGGTCGAAACCCACGATCAGTGGTTTGCCCTTGAGCGACGGGTTGTCACGAACCTCAACCGAGGCGTAGAAGGCGTCGATATCGATGTGAAAGATGGTTCTCTGCGGCTCGTTCATCTACTGACTCTGGAACTCTGCTAGGCTCTTCTGTCTCGGGCCTTCCGCCCCCTGCCTCCAGTCGACCTCAATCATCCCCATCAGGCGCCTGAACTCGTTGACCGACTCGAGCCCGAATCCGGCGAAGTGATTGTTGAAGAAGACGAAGGCTTGGTCGAGCGAGCCAATCTTCTCCCGAAGCTTATCCGCCCACGCCTTCATCTCCAGGGACCTCTCCTTCTGTATCCCCTTGAATTCGGTGATGTCTCTCTCGCCGACCATCCTGAGGTAGCCGAAGTTCGCCGTAGACTGGGCGGGTGTCTCAAGGTACTGGTTGAGCGACCACGCCATCGCGACGTTGTTCTTTTCGAGCAGCTTGTAGACTTCGGGGTTGAACCAGGACTTGTGCCTGAACTCTACGGCGTGCGTGAACCTCGAGTCGAGTGAGGAGACAAAATTCTCCAGCACCTTCCTATGCGTCTCCAGCTTGATCGAGGGAGGAAGCTGGGCTACGATCGGTCCTAGCTTGTCTCCTAGCTTGCTGACTATTCCGTAGAAGTACGCGAGGTTGCCCTCGAAGTTTTGCAGCTTGTTGTCGTGGGTGATCTTCTTGGGAAGCTTCGGTGAGAAGAGGAATCCCTCGGGCGTCTTCCTCTTCCATTGCTCTATCATGAAGGGAGAGGGAATCCTGTAGAAACTCGAATCTATCTCGACGCAGTTGAAGAACTTCGAGTAGAAACTGAGGTACTCGCCGGCAGGGAGGTCGGCCGGATAGAAGCCGCCTGCCCAGTCCTTGTATGACCATCCGCTACAACCAACCCGCACCTTCTCCAACTCGACCGAGATATCGCTCATTCACTCACTCACTCACTTGCGAACCAGCTTGGAATTAATAAGGTGGAGGTCGTCAGAGGCCCACGGCAGACCAGACGTCTTCATCGTTATCCAGTTCGGTGTAGCCGCACCTGTCGCACCTCCGTCCCGTCAAAGAAGCTTCCCTGCCACCAGAATTGATCTTCCTCTGGTACTCGACCATCTGGCCGGCGTGACACCTCTCGCAGATCAAGCTTTGTCGGTCGAGGGGCGTGCGTTTTTCAACATTTGGCGTCCCGGGTTCCGTCTCTTCAGAGATGAGAAGTCCTCTCACGAGGATTAGACAGAACCGGCCTCCACATTCCTAATATAGCGTGAACTGTTCTCAATACAGGTCTGGTTTGGGAATCCCGGAGAAGATCAAGAAGATAGAAGACGACCTGCACAGGACGCAGGTCAACAAGAAGACGGAGCACCACGTGGGGCTCCTGAAGGCGAAGCTGGCGAGGCTCAAGCGGGAGCAGGAGCAACAGCAGTCGAAGCGCGCCGGCAGTTCGCTCGGGTTCGACATAAAGAAGTCGGGGGATGCGACCATCGTCCTTATCGGACTCCCCAGCGTGGGTAAGTCGACCCTCCTCAACAGGCTGACGAACGCGAAGTCGAAGGTCGGCGCCTACCAGTTCACGACGCTGGAGGTCGTCCCGGGAGTCATGGAAATCAACGGAGCGAGGATTCAGCTCCTCGACCTCCCGGGGATAATCGAGGGCGCGTCCTCGGGGAGGGGCCTCGGAAAGAGGGTCCTGTCGGTCGCGAGGAACGCTGACCTGATACTCTTCGTGGTGGACGTCTTTCAGCCGGAAGCGCGCGGAATCCTGCGGCGAGAGCTGAACGCGATAGGAATCAGGGTCGACGAAGAGCCACCGAACGTTACGATAGAGGTGACAGACTCGGGAGGCGTCGCGGTCGCCGCGAACGTCAAGCTCACCAAGATGAGCGAGGAGTTGGTGAAGGACATTCTTCGCGTCTACGATGTGAACAACGCCCGGGTCTTCGTGAGGGAGGACATCACGGACGAGCAGCTCGTAGACGTCTTGCTCGGCAACCGCGTCTACATCCCGTCCCTGATGGTCATGAACAAGGTGGACCTCGTGAACGCTGGTTTCATCAATGAACTCTCGACGAAAATGAACAATGACTTCATCCCGGTCTCGGCCGAGACTAGTGTGAACCTGACCGCCCTGAAGGAGGAGCTCTACAAGAAGCTCGACCTGATCAGGATATACATGCGGAGGCGGAGCGGCGACACCGACTTCAAGGAGCCGATGATTGTGAGGAACGGGTCAAGCGTCCTGGAGGTCTGCGACAAGGTTCACAGGAGGATAAAGGATGAGTTCAGGTACGCGCAGATATGGGGCAAGAGCGTGAAGTTTGGGGGGCAGAAGGTCGGTCTGACCCACAAGCTGATGGACGAAGATGTCCTCACTCTAATAACACGGTAAGCATCGAATCCTTAAAACCGTGAGTCCCAGGGCAGGCTGAAAATGGGTTTTCAAGTCGTTTCCGCGGCCCCCGATGGGTGAAGCGCACTGGCGAGCCAGTCAATCATCGAGGTGGACAAGTTGTCGAAGCGGTTCGGTGAGAAGGCTGCGGTCGACGAGGTCACCTTTGAGATGAGACGGGGGGAAGTCTTCGGATTCTTGGGTCCGAACGGTGCCGGGAAGACCACCACGATAAAGATGCTCACCACGCTGCTGCCCCCCACCTCGGGCAGTGCGAGGGTGGTCGGGCA
>VBPQ01000077.1 GCA_005877185.1 Nitrososphaerota archaeon | reverse complement strand
CGTCCCCAGGAAGTAGTACAACGTCACCTCGTTGCTGTATTGGCCAGGGTGGGAGGGGGCCTTCAGCCCCAAAGTAATTACCGTCGTCCCGGGTGTGACGCTCCCCAAGGATATTACGTTCCCACTAAGGGAACTGGTGCAATCCTGGAAAACGCCTCCATTTACCGAGATTGTGCAACTCTGGAAGGCGAATTCGTTAAGGAGGTTTCCTACCTGAACTGACACGGAACCTACCGACACGCTTCCATTGTCGATCATCGTAAATGACCCGAAGAACGTCGACCCCGCATTTTCGCTCGGAGGAAAGGACGAGCTCAAGCTCAGGCTACCCTGAGCGGGCGAGGTGCTGGTGGAGGCGGTCGATGAACTGGTGGAGATGGAGGTGGTGGGACTGGACGACGCCGTCGAGGTCGTTGAAGAGGCAATTGAGCTCTCCGACGTCGTTGAGGAGGTGAGGGTTGCAGCAGTGCCGCCCAGCGAGCTGAAGCCGATTGCGAAGAAGTAGAAGATGCCGCCGGACAGAAAGAGGAGACCTATCAGGAATCCCACCTTGGCAGCTCTTGCGCCTCTTCCGCGCTCCTCCCGCAGTGTTTCTCTGAGGCGGAAGGCGACATAAAGCGCCAGACCAGAGAGGAGGATTATCGCCATAGAGATCGCGAGGACCATGCCGATGAGCGAATAATCTGATGGTAGCTCGGCCATGATTTTTCACCTTCGGGGTGTCTCCCATTTCATCCTGATCGAGAGAATCTCTTCAGCGAACGCAGCAATCCGGATTCCGTCGAGGAAGGTGTTGTAGAAGATCATCAAGGGGCTCACGAGGACCTCCCACTTGCTCCTCTGATCATCAAGGCCCACCGCCGAAAGGACCAAGAAGGTCTGGAGAAGCCAGTAAGCAGACAGTCCGTACAGTATGTTCTCCCACTCTCCAGTCAAAAAGCCGGTCAACACCGCAAAGATTGCCAGAAAGAGGTTGACCATCGGCGAAACGGTATCGAACCACATGAATGGGATTCCGTAGACGCCGGCTACTCCATACCTCCTCCTGAGAAACATGTCGTCATGCTTGGCGAGTACCTGTATCATGCCCCTGTACCACCTTCTCCGCTGTTTTACCAAGTCTTCTAACCCCCTCGGCGCGATTGTGTAGGCAACGGCGCGAGACTCGTATTCCACCCTGTAGTGTGCCTTGAGGACGGCCAGCGTGATGTCGAAGTCTTCAGCGAAAGTATCACTCGAGAATCCGTGAACCCTTCCTACAGCCTCTCTCCTGAACGCTGCGATGGGACCTGGAACTATCATGACCGAGCCGAGCATGGATTGGCCTTTTCTGATAAGACCGATGCTCGTCGTGTACTCCGTCCCCTGGAGCTTCTGCGAGAGTCCTTTCGGGTTGTAGACCTTCACGCTGCCCGCCAGCGCGCCCAAATCTGAACGGGCGGAGAACCTCTCAGCCAGAGCGCGAAGCGCACTCCGATTGAGACGAGTATCGGCGTCGACCGTCAATACGAGGCTTCCCATTGAGGCCCCGGTGCCTGTGTTTAGGGCTCCGGCCTTGCCCTCATTCTCCTGATGAATTACCTTCACCTTTGTGCCTTCGTAGCTACGAGCGATCTCCAGCGTCTTGTCGGTGGAGCCGTCATCGACTACTATTACTTCGTAATCTTCATAATTCTGGTCGAGAAGAGAGCCGAGGCACTGGCCCAATGACCGTTCCTCGTTGAACGCAGGGACGATAACCGAAATCATCTCGAGTGGAGGCTTCGGTCTGTGCCTCCGGAACCCGTATGCAATCGAAAGAGTCCACAGACTGAAAATCCGTACGAACGTCACCACCAGGAGACTGAGAAAGAGAACTGTTACGATGCTCAAATCTCTCGTTTCCCCGCTTTCGATTGTAGGAACCTCCAGGAAAAACTGAACATCAACTACCCACTTTCTGACGAGTTGATTTCAGCTGTTCGGCAGGGTCTGACGTGTTTGCGGGTCGAATTCACCAGATTCACAACACTCGACTCTCGAGCGGCGTTTCAGAATCGGCCCCGCGTGGGTCCTCAAACGGGCTTCCCCCGAATCAAAAAGTAGACTAGCGCCGTCTCAACATCACAAAGAGGGTAGCTGCCGCCAAGGGTCGTCTCGTTCGCAACCCAACCTCAAGAGACAGCTTTCTTTTTCTTCATTATGGACTCGAAATCTAGACTAGACGGTACTATCTGCTAGCTACTGACTGGGGTAGCATCTCCAACCAATATCCGTCTTTTCGTCTCGACGGCCGTTGAAATCCCCGCGACGGCTGGGATGCCTCTAGCAATCCAGAAGTCGATCCCTCCACAGCTGCAGACTCGTGTCCTCTTCAGGTTCAAAACGGACCTAGTCAGCATCCGCGAGCTCCTCAGAGTGGTTGAGTTGCCCCAAGACCGCTCCGCCTTGTCTTACACGGCTCTCTCCCATTGTTTCTCTTCCCTCAATCCGATGAGGCTACGATCTCGCGTGGTTAGATTGCCCCTTTCCCTCTTCTCAGGCTTCCAGAAAAGCCATCTTCGTTAAATGTTAAATCGGGGTTCGCTAATGGGCCAATTCACTTGGAATCCGCTGGGACCGACGCACTCGCGAAGATAGCCGGGAACGTCGTCGCCAGCAGCGACCCCGGCAGGGCTCTAAAGGCCTGGAGAGAGAGGCTGGGGATTAAGCAGGTCCTCCTCGCCAGGGAGATGAAGCTATCCCCTTCCGTCCTGAGTGATTACGAGAGCGGGCGCAGGCCCTCCCCCGGCGTCCTGTTTGTGAGGAAGTACATCGAGGCGCTCGTCGGTCTCGACGAGTCGAAGGGGAGGGTCGTTTCGAGGCTCGTCTCCAGCGAACGCGAAGCCGCGATACTCGCGATAGGAGAATTTCAGAATCCCGTGAAGGCGTCCCAGATCTTGCGCGCCGTCGACGGCCGTCTCCTAACAGGGAACGACTCGCTCGTGAACCTGTACGGCTACACCGTGGTCGACAGCATCAAGACGATCTACGCGCTCTCGGGATACGACTTCTACAGGATATTCGGTGCCTCGACGGAGAGAGCCCTGGTGTTCACGAAGGTCGGGACCGGCCGAAGCCCGATGGTCGCAATCCGCGCCTCGCCGCTGAAACCGAGGATGGTCGTGATTCACGGACCGAGAGAGCTGGACCCCCTCGCCCTGGAGCTGGCCAAGAGGGAGGGAATCATACTGGCGCTTTCGGGTTCTCGGAGCGAGGAGGAGATAATCTCCTCGCTAAAGGGAATCTAGCGGGCAACCCTTTTTACTTCATCACCCACTCGCCTCATCGGGGTTTGATTCAACTCGACCTCACGGTGGCACTCGTCATGCTCGCCGTCGTCGTCCTCTTCGCACTCGCCGCCATCCTGCTCAGGGTACTCGACGGGAGGGGCTTCCTCGCTAGTGTCGCCGTGGGATACTCCATCATCGTCGGAGGCGGGCTGGGCTGGTTCATCATCGTCGCTGTCTTCTTCACCCTCGGCGTCGGCTTCACCCTGTACAAGTACGAGTACAAGAAGAGAATGGGGGCTGCTCAGGAGAAGGGAGGGGCTAGGAATTGGCCGAATATCCTCGCGAACGGCGGGGCCGCTTCCATCTTTGCGCTCGCCGAACTCTTCAGCGGAGGTCTCCTCTTCGCGGCGCTCTTTGTGGGAAGCATGGCCGCCGCGGCCTCCGATACCGTCTCCACCGAGCTGGGACTCCTTAGCAAGTTCAAGCCCCGTCTACTGATTCGTCCTCGCTCTCCCGTACCCCCCGGGACATCGGGGGGAGTGACGCCCCTCGGCTTCGTCGGGGCCTTCTTCGCGTCCCTCGTGATAGGTGTGATGGCCTCCCTACTCGGCGTCATCCCGGGGGTACTGCTTCCTCTCGTCGCAGCCCTTGCCGGCGGCTTGGTTGGGTCGGTGGCGGACAGCTTCTACGGAGCCACCATCCAGAGGAAAGGGTTCTGCATCGTCTGCGGGAAGCCGGTCGAGAACCTGACCCACTGCGGCGGCGAGCCGACCCGGAGAACGAGAGGCTTTTCCTTCGTGGAGAATAACATTGTAAACCTCCTCGGCAGCGTAACCGGTGCCCTTGCCTCTCTGATATCGATCCTCCTTCTGATGGGTCACTGAATAGGGGGCCATCGCAGGAGTTCCCCAAGCTTCTGCTCCAGCTCGTCGCTCGCCACCCTCTCCTGTGACTTCGTGTCTCTGTTCCTTATCGTCACGCTCCCGTCCTTCAGCGACTGGAAGTCGGTCGTGATGCAGTAGGGAGTGCCCACCTCGTCGGCCCGGGCGTACCTCTTCCCTATCGACCCCGCCTCGTCGTAGAAGGCATCGAACCTCTCCCTCAGGTTCAAGAAGATGCGGTTAGACTCTTCGGGGATTCCCGCCTTGCTGACTAGGGGGAATACCCCGACCTGGAGGGGAGCGAGGAAGGGGCGGAGGGCGAGATACATCCTGTCTCCCTCAACACGCTGCGCGTCTTCGAGGAGGACGTAGAGGCTCCTGTCAACACCCATGGAGAGCTCGAAGATGTGTGGGAGGAGTTTCTCCCCCGCATCGTCCACCTCAAAGTTGGTCCCGCTCATCCGGGCGTGCCCGCCCAAGTCGTAACTTCCCCTGTAGTTGCAGGCAACCAACTCGACCCAGCCTATCGACGTCTTAACCTCAAGGTCGTAGGCTACCTCCGCATAGAAGGCCTTCTCGCTGTCTGAAAGTTTTCGAAACCGAATCTTATCCGGCTCCAACCCGGCCGCCTCATAGAACTCCTCGACAAGCGCGAGATAGTACCCGATGAGCCTGTTCGGGACCGACCCCGAGTCGATAGACTCGGCGACGCTGGCTCTCCGGCTCGACCCGTCGGGGAGGAGCATGCTTAGCCTGGTGCCTAGCTTGCTCCCGAACTTCTCCACCCCCTCGGCTGTTCGCGGGTTGAAGAAGACCTCGACCTCCGCCTGATTCAGCTCCCTCAGCCTTATGAGCCCCTGCCTGGGGGCGATTTCGTTCCTGAACGACTTGCCGTACTGAGCGAACCCGACGGGGAGCTTGACCCTCTGCGTCTTGAAGAGAAGCGGAGAATCGACGAAGATAGTCTGGCAGGTCTCCGGTCTGAGGTAGGCATCCTCCCCCTGAGCGCCGACGCCAACCCTGAACATCATGTTGAACCTCTTCGTCCCCGACAGCTTCGAGCCGCAGTTCGGGCACCTTACGCCGTTCTTCGCCAGAAGCTCGTCATACTCTTTGTCTGAGAGCTTCTCCGCCGTGATCTTGCCAGTCTTCTCCTCGATCAGCTTGTCGGCCCGGTAGACAGAGTGGCAGTTGCTGCACTCCACGATTGGGTCTGTGAAGCCGGTGAGGTGCCCAGACCCCTCAAAGACCGCCTTCGGGAGTATCTGGGCGCCGTCGATCTCGACCATCCCATCCTTCTTCACCAGCAGCCTCCGCCACAACTCGACGAACCTGTTCTTCAGCGAGACGCCGAGAGGGCCGTAGTCCCAGAACCCTGCGGGGGAGTTGGGATAAGACTCGGCCGCCTTGAAGAAGAATCCTCTCTGCTGGGCGAGGCGCATCGTCTCCTCGAAGGACATCCTGCTCACCACGTCTCGAGTTGAATCAAGCATATATGCGATTGCGGTGCGTTATCACGAGCGAGCCGTTGGTGGTCAGGCGCCTTTCGAGTGAGCCTGTGAGCAGCGAGAGAACCTCGCTAGCCGGCTCTGAACTTCCGTGAGGCGTACCTGGTGAGGAGTGGTCCTTGAAGCACTATAGAGAGGAACGCAACCCCGAGCGTCATCGTGACGATTAGTTCTCGACCGGGCATGGCGGGTACCGACGCCACCAGGACGATAGACAGTGCACCTCTCATCCCGCCTAATAATGCGACGTTCTTCCAGGAGTTCTCAAACTTCTCCCCAGCGATCGACTTGAAGCCGAGTATCGCCTGGACCGAGACGTATCTCGCGGCTAAGACCGCTGCGAAGGCCAAGAGTATCGGGCCGAATCCTCCAAAAAGCTCACCGATGTTGGTACTCAAGCCGATGAAGAGGAAGGCGGCAGTGTTGGCAATGAAGGCGATGACGTTCCAGAAGGACTTGATAAGCTGAGCGGTCACGTCGACTTCTCTCGAAATCACCAAGTTTCCGTAGTAGAGGCCGGTGACCGCGACGGCTATCAGCCCGGAGGCGCCGACTGAACGCGCCAAAGCATACGAACCATAGACTGTGGCGATAGTCAGTATTACCTCCGACATCCTCTCTGAGACAAGTCTGTGTAGCATCGATGCACCGACCGCGACCGCCAGCCCGATCAGCACTCCTCCTCCGAATTGCAGGAGGAACTGAGTCGAAGCGCCGGCGAGAGAGAGGCCGGAGGCGTTGAAAGATGCGAGCAGCGTTGCGAAGACCAGGATTCCCGTGGCGTCGTTAAAGACAGCCTCCGTCTCCAGGAGAGTAGCCAGCTTCTCCGGTACCCCCACCCTTTTGAAGATCTCCAGGACTGTCGCGACGTCCGTCGGGGCTATCAGGGCCGCAAAGAGGAAGGCGGGGTAGATTGGCAGAGCCGCGATCCCCCAGAGGAGAAGCCCGCCGACGAGTGTGGCTACCACAACGCCCAAAGTTGCCAGGAGCAAAGCGGGTCTGGAGACTGATGCAAACTCCTCCGTCTTGATGTTTATCATCGTCTCGAAGAGGAGTGAAGGAAGGACCAGGGCGACGAAGAGCCTTCCTCCCTCGAGCTGCTGTTTGATGAGGTCGACGCCCAGGAGGGAGGAGGTCGACGAAGCGGCGAGAAGCATGCCAATCAAGACCAGTAGCAGCGTGTATGGTGTTCTAGTCCTGTTCGAAATTAACGACGCGAGGAGTGCAAGTCCGAGGAATGCTACTATGACGACCTCGGCTGCTGGCATTTCCCCATCATCTTACTCTTTGATGCTGTTTTGAAGTTTCGTCCGCGGTCTTCTACTCGACGACAAACTTGTAGCCGTAAAGGATCTGCCCCGAATCGCCATCCACCCGCACCCGCCTAATAACCGCCCTGGCTTTCGCCCCCGTCTCGATCTTCTCCTGCGGGGTATCGACGATCTGCGCGAGGACCCGCGCGCCGTTCTGGAGCTCTATTACCGCGAGGTTGAGGGGGACCTCCGATTCGAACCCGGGCAACGGCTCGTGCAGTTGAGTGTGGGTCAGAATCTTGCCGGTGCGTGGCATATCCTTGTCGGCGAGATTGCGCGCCCCGCAATCATCGCAGCGGTTCCCCATCAGCCTGTAATACCTGTCCCTTATCCTCCAGAACTGGATTGCCATCTATCGTGCCCTGCCGAAGACATGGACCACGGCGCTTGTGTCAACGCCGCCGACGTTCTGGGTTACCGCATAATCCAGGTCCTTCGCCTGGTTCTTTCCGGCGGCACCCGTGAGCTGTAGGTAGGCCTCCGCTATCTGGTAGACGCCCGTCGCGCCAACCGGGTGGCCCCTCGCCTTCAGACCGCCGAAGGTGTTTATCGGAATGTCGCCGTCCAAGTCGAACCGCCCCTCCTTGGCATCCTTCCCCGCCATCCCCCTCTTGGAGACGCCCATCGCTTCCAGGCTGAGCGCAGCTACGACGGAGAAGGCGTCGTGTGTCTCGATGAGCCCAACCTTGCTCGCGGGAAGCCCCGCCTGCTCCAGCGCTCGCTTGAAGGCCATCTCTGTCGCCTCGAACCTGAGCATGTCCTTCCTTTCGTAGACGCTGAACTCGGTCGTGGCGATCGCGCCGCCGAGTATCTCGGCCAGCCCACTCTTCGCCCGCCCGATCGCGTTTTCATTTACCACAAGGGCGGCTGCCGCGCCGTCCCCGACCGGCGCGCAGTCAAAGAGGCGGAGCGGGTCCGCCACCATCGCCGACCTCGAGACGACCTCCGGCGTTATCGCCTTGCGAAACTGCGCGTGCTCTGCGGTTACCGCGTTGGCGTGAGATAGGACGGGCAGAGCGCTCAGCTCGTCCCTGGAGACGTTCTCCCTCTCCATGTAGTGTCTCGCGAGGAGACCGTTCAGGGCCGCGAAGCTCGCGCCGACGAACTGAGTGTACTCCACCGACTCGGCCATCGCGAGCGCGAGTGAGACCTCTTCCGGCTCTATGTCCCTCATCTTCTCCACGCCCACCACGAGTGCGGAGTCGATCGCCCCCGACTTCACCATCGTGTAGGCTACGTCGAAGGCCGTCGACCCGGAGGCGCACGCCGATTCGACCTTGTACGCGGGGGTGCCCTTCAGGCCCAAGCTGCTCGCGAGCAAAGCACCGAGATGCTCTTGCCTGGCTCCCGCTGAGCTGAACATGTTCCCGACTATCACTTGCTGTGGAGCCACTTTCCTCCCATCGAGGGCCTTCAGGGATGCGCCGACAGCCAAGTCAAGGAGAGACTCGCTCCAGTGGTCCCCTACTTTCTCGAGACCGACGGATGCAACGTAGGCCTTCATCTCCACCGCCCTACTTCGTCAGCTTGCCCCTGAACTTCGTGTACGTCGAATAATCTATCTTGGTGCCCTTCGCGATCATCGACTTCACCGTGGGGCTCACCCCCCTGCTCTTCTCGATTGCGTCCTGCACGGTGAAGCTGAAGGCATCAGAACCGGCTCCCGACCCGAAGCTGGCCAGGAGGATCTTGTTCCCGGGTTTGGCTTCGTCCAGAACTGCAGCGAGTCCTATCGGCGAGCTCGCCGCGTACGTGTTGCCGATGAGAGGATTCAAGAGCCCCGTCTTGATCTGCCCCGCCGTAAACCCGAGTCTCGCGGCTACCTCGACCGGAAACCTGGGATTTGGCTGGTGAAAGACCGCGTACGTGAAGTCGGAAGGCTTCAGCCCGGTCTCCTGGAAGAGGTTCCTCACAGATTTTTCGACGTGGTAGAAGTAAGCGGGCTCCCCGGTGAACCGGGACAGGTGCCTCGGGTATCTCTCCTGAGCCCTCCTCCAGAAATCTCCCGTATCGGACACGTAAGAGGCGCTGCAATCTATCGAGGCGATCGCATCCTTATCGAATTTCGAGATTACGAAGGCGGCGCTCCCGCTCGCGGCCGTGTATTCTAATTCGTCACCGGGGCGACCCTGGGCGGTGTCCACCCCGATTGCGAGGCCGTTCTGGATCATGCCAGACCCGACGAGGCCCGTGAGGACCTGCACCGCCTCGGTGGCAGCCTTGCAGGCGAACTCCAGGTCTGCGGCGAGGGTGTAATGCTGCCCGAGGGCCTGCGCGACGATGGTGCTCGTCGGTTTGACCGCATAGGGCTTCGACTCGGTTCCGACGAAGATGGCACCGAGCTCTTCTATCCCGGCCATCTTCATCGCGTACTGAGACGCCTCGATGGCCATCGTCACCGTGTCCTCATCTATTGAGGCAACGGCCTTCTCCAGATTCGGCCCGGACCCCCCTCCCTTCCAGACACGCGCAACCTCTGTCGAGGGGAGCCTTTGGAACGGGATATATGCGCCGTACCCTTTGATTCCGACTCTTTCCTTGCTCTTCATAACATGCAATTATTGTCGAATCTGCCCGTCCCGCGCGGTAGATAAAGAAGTCGTCAAACAAGCCTCGCGACACCGGCTATTGTCGAAGTCTCGTAGCAACACTACGCTCGCAGATATGCCCCCACGACCGCGGCGCCCCCTCTCCCTCCAAGCCTTCAGAGCTCTAGCGGGGGCTGCTGGCGACGGCACTCCCCGCCATTTTGGCGACAGCGTCGCAACTCTTGCTGCTACCGCCTCGAATCCTTAGTGGGTCTCCTACATTTGGACCCGCTTCCACTCAGTTTCGGTCTGGAAGGAATGCAGCTGCGTCGGATAAGGAAGGCATCTACCCGAAGGGAACCTTACTGCACCTCCCCACTAAGCCGTCCACAGTTCGTAACGTCTAATCCCACGACAACGTCACAGCCTGGCCTGCGAAGCTGCCATCATCGGCGTAAGGGTCTTCGCCTTTATCAAGGTCCATTTCCCAATTGCTTGGGTGCAACGACCTCATTACGGCGAGGAGTTCTTTAACATCCTCCCGAGGAAAGGTCACTTCCAGCTCGGAAGCGTTTCCGTCTCCTGGCTGGCTGAACGTTACGACCACGTCAACCCTGGCTGCGCCCGCTGCATAGAGCCTCTTCACAGTCTCGATTGACACCTCGCCCGCTTGAGAGGCCAAAGACTCATCCTTGTTGTGCTTCAGCCAGGAGAGCGCCTCGGTTTGGTAGAAGAGAAGGTTGGTCGGATAGGGAGGGCCGTCAACCCGGAACGGTGGATTGGCCATGGTCACCTGGAACGACCTCCGCCACTCGAAATCATGTTTTACGACCGAGTATCCCATGGATAGAATCGACGAATAAGCTTCATCCGTAGTTCCGACGCCTCCTCCGGGGCTCAAGAAGAAGTTAAAGGAACCTGGTCCTGAACCATAGCCATTGATGACCCAATCAAGGCGGTCGAGCTTGACGGACACATTGACCTCGTCCACGCGGCCCACTTTGTCTTCGCTGATTGTATGGTCAGCCAGATAAACATGGTCAACCTCAACATCGCCTACAGATTCAAGGGTAGCAAGGCGTTCTCCTGTAAGACTCCCATCGCGTTCTGAAACATATTGTTGAGACATTTTCCCGATGTAAGCTGACAAGTCGCCTTGGTCTCTCGGAGTCATCGCTTGGGGTGGGCCGAGCCAATCCCACGTCGCCTCTTCGTTTGTGACCCCATCGGTTACACCCGAATCTAGAGCAGAGGATTCGCCGGCTGCAAAGATGCCACTTCCTCCTATAGCTAGCCCCGCTGCCCCGAGATAGTCCCCGGATGGAGCGAGCGCAGCGACGTCTCCCAATCCTCCCGTCGCGAGGCCTATTGCCACGAATCCTTCGATTACAATCCCAGTTTGCACGGGCGCATCGGTGCCGTACGACCGACTGAAAGATCGAAGATGGAAAAGAAGGGAGGAGGGGTTTTTGGAACCCCGCACTGCAGCTTCTGTGATGATGAGTTGCTCGAAAGTCTAGGTGCAGCTACCCGGTATGGCGAACTTTGCATTTTGGTTGGGGGCTGATACTGAGGCGCAGCCGGCGAGGATGGTTCCGAGATAGAACGTGCCATTCGGCGCATCTTGAATCATGATGATTTGCGAAATGGGCACGATGCCGTACTCAATCAAGACATCAGCCCAGAGACCCACAGGCGTTGTGCCACTAAGGCTTGAGAAAACTGTGCAATTGGTGCCGTCAGCAACCACATCGAAGTGTACGTACGTCGTTGCACTTGCTGCCGAGCTCAAGTCCGAACAGTAGAACGGGTCAGGATAGAGTACTACTCCGCTGGAGAGAATAATGGAAAGTCTTGGTGCTCCTGCCGCAAAGGATGGCGAACCCCCGCTCGTCGAAATCATCTCGATGTCGAAGCCAAGGTGATTCAGCTGAGAAAGAGTGAGACCTTCGACCCCGTGATACACCACACCGCCATATCCAGTTGGAGCGGTGCTGACGAACAAGGCGAATGAGCCTGTTTCCGCAACACTTGGATCGTTAACCCAGTTTGCCGTAGAATCTGGGCTGCTGAAGGGAGAGACGGTGAGATTTGACCGAGACGCGGCCATGACGGATGTCGGGAGGGAGGCGTTGAGGAGGAAGAATGCAGCCAGAAACGGAAGCAGTTTGAGAGTGGAGGAGGATTTCATCTTCACGCTTGCTAGTATATCAGTTCCATATATTGTTTCAGGACTTTCTCGAGTTCGGTCGAATAGGGAGGACCTCGAACCTGGAAGGGAGGCTTGGCAGGCGCCATTAGGAAGAACACCCGTCGGTCGCTAGTATGAAGAACTTTATCGAACCCTACTTCACCGCGAGCGCCATAAGCATGCTGTTTGTAAATTAGATGTAGATGAGATCGCAACGCCGAGATTCGCCAGACAGGCGCCCACCTCGAGCTCGACCCAAGAGAGGTAGGGGAAGCTGAAGCTTCCGAGGTAGAAGGGTGATAGGATGGGAAACTGACCGTTACCTGCCAGGACGTCGTAGCTCAGGTGGGAAAGGACCCCCCCGATAGTGACGAGGAGGAACCGGAAGTCTGGGCGTTTCTCCCTTCTGAGGGCGTAGGAGATGATCACACCAGTGAAGAGCGCGAAGAAAACCGAGTGGGCGAGCCGAGGGAGGACTGGGAAGTTCAGGGCGGACGCAAGATGGTCGGCGTCGATGAGCAATGACTCTCCCGTGCAGACCAGTGCCAGGACCGGGTCGAAGGTGAACACGCCCGCCAGGAAACCGAAGGAGAGGTGGCCGCCGACCTCGACGGCGATGACGGGAAGAGAGTACTCTTTGTAGTGAAGAGGAGTTGTCGGTGAGAGGAGACCGAAGAGGCTCCAGAGCGAGGCCGTGATAAGATAAATCACAATGGGTTTGAAGGCGGGACGAAGAGACGTCCACCCTCTCACCTACGCCGAACACCCCTTTCTTCGCTGTTGCCTAGATTGCCTTGATCTGTTTGACTACCTGGGGCCTTATCTTCTTGAAGACCCTGTAGCCGCAGATGCACTTCACTTCTGGCAGTCTGGAGAGCTCCTCCTGAGTCGTCTTGGTTCCGCACCTCACGCATTCGTAGACCGCGCCTGTGAACACCTTTACGGGCTTCTCTTCTTGAGACATTGGTTTGGCCGCGAATTTGTCTCGTATAAGGGCGTTGTGGAGGCTTACGGCTTTGGGACATAATTCGCCGTGTCTTAGATGGATAGGGATGACGTCC
>VBPQ01000076.1 GCA_005877185.1 Nitrososphaerota archaeon | reverse complement strand
CGGCGAAGAGTCGAAGAAAGAGAAAGAGGTTGAGTGAATTCACGGCCTGGAAGGCCTTCCCGTTGTCTTCTCCTTCTTGACCTGCCCCTCCACCAGCACCGACCACTTCTCCACGAGTGAATCTCGGTTCGGCTTGTAGACATCCCTGTAGAAGGCGTTCTGCGACAGGAGGGTGTCCCTGTCGTAGTTGCCCAGAAGGTCGAGGGCGTCCTTCCACGCGACGGAGAATTTTTCGCCGAACCGCGAGGCGACCTGCCTCTCGAAGTCTGCCTCACCCTGGACCTTCCCACCTATCGTGAAGAGCGTCCTTCCTCCCCTGACCTCTCTGAATGCCATATCGTCCCCGAGCCTGAAAACGTCTGGTCTCGTCTCCGGAGGCCGATTCTCGGCCGCCCTGGACTCCCTCTTGCCTCCGGACCCTCCCTTGAACCCTCTCTTCGCCGCGGCGTAGAAGGTATTTCCTTGGAAAGCGACTTTGCCGTTCCGCATTGTAACATAAAATCCAGTGCTCGTTGAGAAGCAATAGACCGTTCCGGTATAATCTTCGAATGAAATCTTTTGTTTCGTAACGTCATGGTACTTTGCCTTGCGGAGCGTAACTTGGTACAATGTGTCTCGCCTTCCACCGCCTGCATAAGCGACGCGAAGGTTCGTTGAATAGCCTAGCTTAATTGCAATCTCCGCAACATCGCGTGCGAGACGTTCAGATGTGGAGGAATATCGGATAAACCGACCGTTTCTGAACGTCCCATCACCAAGAAGTAACGAATCGAACAGTATAACCAAATGACGCCTTGGTAAGTTCTTGATCCATGATGGAATGTGTTTGTACTGATGTCCTTCTCCGAGCTCTCCGCTGATGTACTCGCACAATTGCTTACTTCCTACATTCCACCTAACCATCGTATCGTCCGAATATTCGTGAGAATGAAAGGGAAGAAGCCGTAAGATGTATCTTATCTTATCCACATAATCTGGTTTCTTCTTTGATTGCCCTAGTGTGAAGTTGTAATGGTTTTTGGAATCCATCCCACCCTCAGACAGGTAGTAGCCGGCCAATTCCAGCCAAGTTGCGATTGGAATCTTCACGGCAGAAAGTAAGGTCGGCCCGATTGAGCCGTTTCTCTTTAGGAATTGAGGAACCTCAACCCACTCCATATCATTCTCCTTGCACTCCCAATCCGCTACTGCGGGAAGAACGACTCTCTTCTTCACCAATTCCTTCGCCTGTGTAATTCTCCAAGGCCTATCACTTCCCCATTTGTAGACGATCGTGTGTTCTGGCGTAGTGAGAATGTCTACCAGCTTAGTCCGGAAGTGAACCATTTTTCCCGAGTATTGATAGACATGTAACGCATTCGGTTTCTCGTACCAAATTTTGTCGTCTCTAGGAGAAAAGACCATTATCCGTTCTGCGTTCGATACATCAGAATGAAGCTTCCATCCATTCTCTGTCAACACGAAAGTATCTTCGCTGTAGCACGCCCTGTTGAGCCCCCACGAGTAAGCCTCGTCGAGCTTCAACCCGAGCAGGTGGGCTCTCGCCGCCTGGAGCGTAGCCATCACGCAGAATCTGTTTATCCCCGCCATCCGGCATCGTGCGGCCTCGTCGTTTTATATCGATTGCATGTTCGTCTAGGTGCAAGCGTGTGACTGCGGCAGACTTTAGAGTGATAGAGAGAGTGGTGTGCGGTCTGAAATGAAGACCGAGTTCATCTATGTTGGGATCAGGGTGAAGGACCTGGAAGAGTCGATCAAGTTCTACACCAAGGTCTTGGGCATGAAGCTCACAGGCAGGCAGCGCATCGAGGAGACGAAGGGAGATGTCGCCGGCCTTCAGAGCGGGAAGAGCGAGTTCGCCCTCGAACTCAACCATTACGACGATGGCAGCCCCTATAACACGAAGTGCACGGTCGGGGAGGGACTGGACCACCTCGCCTTCAAGGTCGAGGACATCGACAAGGCGTTACAGCTGGCGAAGCGGGAGGGTTACCCTCTGCTCCACGAGGTCAAGACCAAGAGCAGCCGCTGGGCGTACATCAAGGACCCGAACGGGATCTGGATAGAGCTCTGCCTGAGCTCTACCTGACCTTCAGGCCAAGACGAAGGAAAGGATCTTCGTCCCTGCGGCAACGAAGACCCGCCCGTCGCCCGCACAGGGAGTCGCGAAGTGGACCGTCCCCCCGACGCTGCGGCTGAAGATCGTATGTCCGTCCGTGGCGTTTAAGGCGTTTAGGCTTCCCGAGTCGATATCGAGCACCCAGACGGCCCCCCTCGCGACTATCGGGGGCCCCGCCCGGAACGAAGGCCCCTTCCACGAGACGCTGAATGAGGGGTTGGGACCCAGGTCGACTTTCAGAGCGACCAGGCCGTCGGTGCACGGTACGTACAGATACGGAGGCGCGTACGCGTTCCCGCCGTAAGCCGAGCCGCAGACTCTCGAGGTAAACAGCTGCCCTCCGACGCCGCCCAGACGACTCTCGTTGAGGAGGTAGCCGAGGCCGTCCTTCCCGATCTGAAAGACGAGACCGGGGCCTAGAAGCGAGGGGCCGACCGAGCCAATGTCTGCGTCGCCGTTGTTCAGGTCCACCCAGTTCGGAGGTGCGAACCAGTCCAGAAGCTGGAGGGACGGCGAGAGCCTGATGACGCTATCGCCGTAGTCGAAGACCGAGGATGTGAAGCTGTTGCCTGTCGAGACAAGGAGGTCTCCCCCAGCGTCAATCGCGGCTCCGGAAGGAGCCCATATCCCACCGCCCCTCCCGGTAGGGACCTGATAGGCGAAGAGTCGGCTCGTGATGTTGGCGGGGGTGCCGACGACCCATCCGTGATACTCTCCACAGTCCCCCCAGAGGCCTCCGTACGGGACGTAGAGGACGCCGTTTGAGAGGGAGAGGGCCCCGCGTTGTTGCTCGACGAGTGGGTTCCCTCCCGGTGGGTCCACGACGCGACTGAACTTGACACCACCCGTCTCCAGGTCTAGCGCATAGAGCCAGTGCTGGTGGTCTGTGCGGAGAAAGCCGACCACGTAAACGGTCTGGGCCGCAGGGTCGATCACCGGCGTGCCGTGATTCCAGTCGGGTCGATGTTTCCGCACGGCAAATCAGAACGCGGGACAGGGGCCCCCAGATGTCTCTGCCATACGATTTGCCCGTCTGTGTCGTTCAACGCGAAGACGGTATTGTTCTCTGTGGCAGCGACTAGTATGCCAGCTGCAAGGAGAGGCTCGGCATAGACCTTCCCGTCGAGAGAGGCCGAGACCCACACCGGTAGAACCGAGGTGAGGGGTCCCCCCGAGGGGTCGAATCCCGTGCGAAAAACGTCGCGGTGGTAGGTCGGCCACAGGCTGTAGCTACCCGGGAGACTGACAGTTGTGCTTGTCGTCTGCGTCGTGGAGCTCGCCGCGGTCGTGTTCGTGCTGGAAGATGGGCCGGGCTGATTATTCACGGCGAAGAGCATTCCGAGGGCTAGGACAACGATGCTCGCGAGGACAAGCGCCGCGAGCACTAGGGGGAGGTTTCGTGACTTGCCTACGGCTGCCTTGGAGATTTCCTTCGTGATCAGTTCGTGCCTCCGGCGTGTTATATACGTCGTTGAAGGTACGACTGAGCAGACTCTGACTCCATTTTCTCCCGCGGGCAGTCTCGCCTCGGGTAGAGAGGAGCCTTAACGCCGGAGGAGCTCGTAGAGGCGATACCTCGCTTCCTCACCTCGCGAGAGCTGGTACCCACAGAAACCGCACATCACACCTTTTTCCGACCTCTTGAGCGAGAACTTACCGCACTTGGGACACTTCATCTCCCTCTCCCGCTCAGTGTCTGAGGCCCTCAACCGAAGTTCATCTCAAGTCTCGAAGCTGGGGGGTCTCCCTCATGAGGGAGATGACCTGGTCGAGGTAGGAGGCGAGATACCCTCGAAATTCGAGTTCGCCCGATTCCGCCTTCGTTCGCTCCAGAGTCTCCTCCAGCTTCCCGAACCTCGATTGGACCTGCTCTCCCAAGGAGGAGAGGAAGTGGTCGTTTCTCCTCTTCATCTCAGAGCCATCCGGATAGAGACCACGCCTCTTCAGCGAGGCGATCGCGAAAGCGTTCCTGGCGAGGGAACCCACGTCCGTTACTAGGTCGCCCGAAGGCGTTTCTGTGATCCAGCCGGCGAAGAACTTCTGAGCGAGGGCGAGTTCCTTGCCCGTCATGGCCGTAAAGACGAGGTCGTCCACAATGATGTTCTGGAGATGATTGAAGGCGTCCATGAGGACCTCCGCTTCCCTCCTGTTCAGTCCTTCCCCTTCCCTGACATCCGTGAAGACCTCTTGGATCAAGTGATGGTTGTGCGAGGGGAGGTTTCTCTCGGTGAAGTAGATGTGGGCGAGTTCGTGCAGAAGAAGGCCACCCAGCATCTCGGAGTCCAGAGCCCATCCCGCGATCACGATCTGCTGTGTCCCGCCGTTCTCTCTCGCGTAGCCCATGATGTTGAGCTTCGGGTCCACCGCGAGCGACACGGGAGAAGCCAGTGAGAATCCGGCGCTGCCCATGCGCTCGATCGCCCATCGCAGCACCCTCTCCACATTTGAGTCAGGCTTCTCGAGCGACAATGCGTCCTACCGACCGTGGTAGAAGCAGATTGATAAATCGTTTGAAGCAGGGTCTCGGTAGTTTCGGCGCTCGATTCACTTGACCTTTAGGGAGATGGCGAAGTCAATCCTTGCGTAGTAATTCCCGCTTGATTCGTTAACCTCGATGCTGCTGATTTCTGCCGACCCTGCTACCTTGTTTCCGTATGAGTCCGCGGCTTCTAGGCGAATTGTGTTTCCGGTCGCGAAGTGGCTGAGCCCCTCGGAAATCAGCTTCCTCTCGGCGCCCCTCGTCGACTTTCCCCTGATTCGGACGTCTCCAGTCGTCCCCAAGATGATGGTCGTTATCGAGTTGTCTGGTATCTCGAATCCTTCCAGTTTGGCGTACATCCTGCTATTCCGTCAGGACAGCCTCATAGTAAAACCTGTCTGGTGGGGATTGGACGCTGGGAGTAGGGAAAGGTTCGGGGGCGGATGTGGATTCCGCATCTACAATTCTTATCTGAGGCGAAGCGGATGCGGGCCATATGACCGGTCGACACACCGCGGCCGCGAAGTTGCCGACCGTGACGGTCATGGTGTTGGTGGTGGCCTTGGCGCTTGCCGCCGCGTATCTCGTCGGTCAGAGTGTTGGGAACAACCCAACTTCGGTGGAGACACCGTCGATGACGAACAGTGTCTCGGGCTCGGGACCCCACTCGATAGGTTATGTGGGCTGCTCCAATACCGAAGATGCTGTTGCCGGCTACTATCTGGTTCCCAACGGGGGACTCTTCTGGCAGCCTTATCCAACGGGCGGGGGTTCGCTCGACCTCTGGACGAGCGGGAGCAGCCAATACTGGTCGCTCTTCGACCAGCAGGTACAGAAGTACGGTCAGCCATCGAAGGTCTGGATCGAGGTCTGCGAAAGAGCCGCGGCTCCCCTCGACCTCGCGATGGTTCGACAGATGTTCGCGATACTCCGGCAACGGGCGCCCTCCGCGACCTATTACATCAGCCCCCTCAACTCCTACTCACCCTCGAACATCTGCGCAATTACGGGTCCGAATGGGGTCGCCGACGCCGCCAGTCTGGCCAACGAAGCAGTCGCCAACGGGCTGGCGCTGGCTGGGCCGACGATTGGGCCGCTGACCTCGCAGAATACCGTATCAGATATGTGTCACCCGAACTCCGCTGGAGAGAGCTTACTCGGGTCACAGCTCGCGAACTTCTTTGGGGGCTAGAGCACCGATTATAGCTTATAGAGTCGAGGTGTCCACCAGAAGATGAAACTTGGAGACAAAGACAATCCGACAGTTAGTTCCCTTCAACGCCTCTCCGCACGAGGTCTACGAAGCCCTGATGGACTCGAGGAAGCACGCTGGATTCACGGGCGAGAGGGCGGAGATAAGCCGTGAAGTAGGCGGGAGTGTCTCTGCCTATGATGGGTATATCGAGGGAACCAACGTGGAGCTCATTCCCGACAGGAAGATCGTTCAAAGGTGGCGTTCCAGCGAGTGGCCAGACGGGCACTACTCCACGGTCACCTTCGAGCTCAAGAGGACTACCGGCGGGACGCGGCTCTCCTTCACGCAGTCCGGCGTGCCCAAGGAGGACTACGAAGCGAAGAAAGAGGGGTGGGCGGAATCTTACTGGGAGAAGATGAAGAAGTCCCTCGAGAAGGGAGAGGGCTCTGGGGCGAAGCGGCGAACGAGATGAGCTATCCGACCCCTCCGCCTCCGCACCTCGGGGGCCCAAGCGAGGAGGTTGGTCAGGCGTACTTCTTCCTGAGCATCCGCGCGGCCTCGGTCTGGCTCTCTAGTTTCGCGTAGGCCACATCCCTCTGCACGACGGGCCAGGGCCTTCCAGACGCGAACCCGCAGTCCGGGTTGAGGGTAATCTTCTCCAAGCCGAAGACATCTTTCGCCTTCTCCACCCGAGACACTATCTCCTCAGGCGACTCGACCGTGGGGCTCTTTACGTCTATCACGCCGAGACCCACCTCGCCATCCCACCCGCCACCCTCGAAGGCATCGAAGCTCCCAGCCCTCTTCGTCGCGTACTCGAGGACCAGTTGGTCCACCTTCAACTCAACGATCTCATCTATCATATTCTCGTAGCCACCCTTGGAGAGGTGCGCTTCATCGGCGGGCCAGTTCCCCCTGCAGATGTGGACGCCTACCTTGATACCATCAATCCCCTTTACGGTCCTGTTGATCAGCTCCTCTGAAATCTTGTGTAGCTCCCCCATCTCGGAGATCTTCCAGCCGTTGAGGGCGAGCAGCCAACTCGTATACTTGTAGTCGCAGAAATTGCCTATTCCTGGTTCGTCAAGTTGGACGAAGGACGCCCCTGCATCGCGCAGCGCTATTATCTCCTCGCGCAGCAGCCGAGCCAGATCCTCGAAGGCCTCATCCGGGCTCTTGTAGACGTGGCCAGACTTCGATTTGTTCCAAGAATTGATGAGGAGGGTGTACGGCCCTATGATCGGTGCCTTGACCTTCTTGCTCGTATGTTTCAGGGCGAACTTTACCTCGTCCACCGCGAGAGGCCTCGACCTTCTGATCTTCTCCACGATTACGGGGTTGCTGATAATCTCGATGGGGAGGTTCATCT
>VBPQ01000075.1 GCA_005877185.1 Nitrososphaerota archaeon | reverse complement strand
ATGCAGCGGAGAGAATCAGAAAGAACCGCGGGGCTGGAGTTGAAAGCAGCAGGAGCCTTTCTCGCAGGCCCGAAAAGCTCCCCTCGGGGTTGCGGGTGGAGACCTTTAGCTCGGCGATCGCGAACCACCTGAGCGGAAGAAACCTGCTGCGGAGAAGTATCGAGTCTCCGACCGCTCTAACCCTCGCAGGGAGGAGCGAGTCAAGGATTGAGTTCCCGAAGAGCAGGAGAAACCCCGCGCCCGAGAAGACGATAGGCGAGAGTGTCCCTCCCGAGAAGAGCGCCGCCACTCCCACGAGCACGAGGGCCGCGCCGGCCAGTTTCCTGTAGGGCACACCGCGCTTGGCTTCGCCCGCCGACACGCGTCTGTCCTGCCGCCCCCGCCCCCTACCGCGGCGAAAGAGAGGGTAGAAGACGTAAGCCAGAAGTGGAAGCGCGAGTATCCAGCCCCCGAGGGCGGCGGCGAAGAGGGCGAAGAGAAGGGCGAAGACCCTGAGCATGACCATCAGCGGAGGGCCTCCGTTTCGAGACACTCTAGGGTCTCTTCTTGTCTGACCGACGCGTACATATCCGACTTCTTTCTTCCTACCTGATGACCTTCAGATTGTCCATCCCGAGGGACCCTTACGCGAGTCTGGCCCGCATCATAGGCGAGCCGTACGACGAAAAGAAGGACGGGCGGAGGGTTGACCAGTGGCTGAAGAAGAACGCCGGCAGGTGACTCAGAGGCGATTTTTTGCCTCCCGGCTTCAGGCGGATATCGCTGAGCTAGTAGTGGTAGTAGTAACGGGAGCAAGTCAGCGGAAACCCTCATCCTCTATCGCCGCGTAGCCGTAGCGCGAGTAGTCAGCCATCGCGGGGTGCCTCTGTACCCACACCTTCCTCCCCTCCTCGCTCTCGTCCTCCGGGTTCACGGCAGTCGGCTTCACCTTCGCTTTCGTGTTCCTCTCCGCGGTGGCCTTCGTCAGCTCGAAGCTGAACTTCGCGTCGTGTCCAATAATTATCCCCCCGTACGGCCTCCTGTCCCACTCGTTGATCGGGTCGATGGAGACGTGGCTCGTCGTGAGGACGGCTATCCCGAACTCGATGCAGAGCCTCTGAGCGTGGGAGAAGAGCATCGCGACGCTCGAGCTCCTCGCAGGCAGATCCTGGGTGCTCGGGAAGGTCGACTTCAGGGGGGCGGAGATGGAATCGTAGATGAGGAGCTTGGCCTTCGTCTGCTCGATGAGATTGTAGAGGGCCGACTGATACACAGGGGTCGACTTCAGCCTCATCTCGACCCTCCCCCCGCTCGAGACTACCTTCTCGGCATCGACGCCGTGAAGCTTCAGGAGGTCCGTTATCTCCGGCATCTGGATTATCAGGACGGAGGGCTCCCCCGCGTCCTCGAACTTGACGTCGAACTCGGGGCAGAGGATGTCGGCGACGGTGGAGACGTGGCTGTCGCCATATACCACGCCAAGCTCGTTGAGTGTGCTGCTCAGCTTGGAGACGAGCTCGCTCCTCGAGACGCTCTTCTTCCTCGAACTCCGCGGGACCTTCTCGAGCTTCGCCTCCCTCACGTTGATCTCCTTCCCGAAGCGCTTGCGCATGCCGGGGTAGCGGTACTTCATCAGGTAGCTGATGTACGACTGCTCGGTGTCCAGGACTATCGCGCTGCGCCCCCCTTCCGCGACCGTGGCGCACGCCGCCTGGAAGGAGAGTATGCTCTTCCCGAGCGCCTTCTCGCCGAAGACTTGGGTGATCGTGCCCGTGGGCAGCCCGCCGTCCGTCAGGAGGTCGAGGGCCTTGCAGTGGGTCTGTAGATTCTCCATTCAGCTCGTCAGCCTCTTTAGTAGGTCCTTCCCGCTCTGGGTGAGACGGATTGAGTGGAGGGGGCTGTCCCGTTTGACGTCCGTTCCGACTACAGTGACGTGGCCCTGGCTCTGCAGCCTGTCGATGGCCCTCTCGATCTCCTCCCTGGGATTCTCGAGGGACAGGTAGGAGACGATCGAAGCGCGGGTCGCGTCGCTGTACGAGGAGGCGACCTCGAGTATCTGCTTGACCAGGTTCTTGTCATCCTTCCGGGGCGGCTCCTGCGCCGCCGGGGTGCTGTTAGATGCCTCGAAGCGCCTCGGGACGAAGACCTCCTCGAGGCCGCGGGCGGAATCGTGAAGCAGGAACAAGTTCGGCGTCAGTATCATCGCGCTGGCAGCCGCCGAACCCTTTCCTTGAGTGAAGTGCTGCGGAGAGTAGAGACCGCCGACCGGAGACCTCCCCCCACTGCTCGCCTCGTTACAAATCGCACTGGAGAGAATTCTCACGGGCGCGGTTTCGAGGAAGTGGTGGTCGAGGCCGTATGTGGCCTCCGAGGAGAAGACTCTCCCCATCTGGGAGGAGAGCAACGCGATAAGCAGCCTGTTGCTGTGGCGCGTGAGCGGCAGGTTGGAGAAGACGCGATTCGCCTCGTTGACGATCAAGACGTCGGGGAGAGCTACGCCAGACGCTCCCAGGGCGAGGACCTTCGAGAGGAATAGCATCATCGCGACCTCGGCTGCCTGTTGAGACTCGGCTGAAGCGAAGACAGCCACAGAACTCTTCTCCATCATCTTCTCCACGACGTCGGTCTCGCCCGTCAGGTTCAGCGACTTCAGGGCCCCGAGCTTACCCTTCAGCTCATCGGCGGTGTGACCCCTGAACTCGCCGGCGAGGTTCAGCTGGTCGGCGAGGGAGGCAGGACTCGCGACCCCCTCCTCCAGCGCGATCGACTGAATCGCGGAGTTGAGGAACCCCTCCTGCTCGAAGGAGAGGTTGAGGGCCATCGTGTAGGCGGAGGCAGCGAGCTCGGCGTGGAAGGAGGCCTTCTCCTCTAACCTCATCGCGTCGTAGAGGAAGTATCCGAAGCCCCTCGCCTCGAAGTGGCCTGAGACCTTCTCAGAAACTCGCCCGTTGAGGTCGAGGACGAGAACCTTTAGACGAGCCTCGCGGCAGGCGTATGCGAGCGCAGCGGCGACGTCGTCGGCGCCGTTTCCCAGGATGTCTATCCCCGGGTGCAGTTCGTCCAGGTCGAGGTAGAGCCTTCCTCCAGTCCTGGCGAATCCCAGCCAGACTTTTTGTGAATTCATACGCGGTTAGGATGGAGCTGGCTTAAAGAGAATTGCTCATCAGTGCTGCTCATCACTGATGAGTAACGCCTTTATCTACGGAGGCGCAAACACGCGACGATGATTGAAGAGGAGGTCCGACCTTGTGATTCTCATGGACATACTCGGGGCGGTCCTCGATGGCCCGAAGCTTCCGACGCGACTGGCCCAGCTCTGCAACCTTAGCTACGATAATTTCGTGAAGTTCGCGGGTAGGCTGGAGTCGCGCGGTCTTGTCAAGAGGTCACTCGAGCAGGGGCACGAACTCTACTCGGTCACGCCCGACGGCATTCAGACTCATCGGGACTACGTGAAGCTCATCGACAGAGTCAGGCCCTGATTAATCCAGAACTCATCTGAAATGAGCAAGAGTTTTATTCAGCAACGGGGTGCTCTAACTCAGGATGGCAGAAGGGGAGGACGAAAGGTCGCCGGCCGTGATGGTCATCGAGGCGCACGAGGAACTCGTGCAGCACATGGAGGACGGGGAGCGGAAGATAAGGACGCTGTCGATAATAACGGTGGTCGTGGCATTCCTCCTCGCCGCCTCATACTTCTCCCAGATACTGCTTCCTCTCGTCTCCCCGACGCGGTCTGTGCAGGTCAACCTCGCCGACCCGGCACTGATCTCGGTGGAGGTTCTCCTCTTGATTCTCTCCGCGGCCTGGCTCTACGTCGGAGTTCGCAACTATCTCTTTTCGACGCGGCTGGGCAGGCAGATTCGGGAGGTAAGGGCGGAAGAGAGGAAGATCGAGAAGAGAATCACGGGGTGAGCCGATGGGAAGACACGAGCGTCCAATAGTCGAATACCGGAAAATCCTCAGCGAGCTCGCTCACGGAGGGCACCTCAACTACGTTTTCGTGGAGCAGGTGGAAGTCGCTGCCCGAAAGATAAGGAAGATCTCGATAACGACGATGGTGTTACTTCCATCGTCTCCACGTCCTATATCTTTCTGGCGCTCTTTCCACTCATCATCGGTGGCAGCAGCTATGCACGCGTGAGTCTTCTCAGCGGTCGCGCATTACTGCCCTTCCATCTGTTCATCGTAGGTCTGGCAATCGCCTTCGTGTACGTGGGCGTGGCAGAGTACCTGTTCTCGTCTCACCTAAGCCAGTCAATCAAGGGAGCGAGGGCGAGGGAGAAGACACTCCAGAACGAGATGGTCACTCAAGAGCTAGTCTGAGGACTTGTTTCGTCGACATCCGGAACCCGCTTGCAGCCGTAAACTCGGTATCCAACTTCTGGTACATCGCGGCGACCATGCAGAATTGAATCGAATCTGTGTGACGGCGGCTAGGGCGTAGCCCAGGAGAGCAGAGTAAGGGTTCGACGCCGCGGGGCAGAGGCCGAGGGAGAGGGGAAGGAGGAAGCCGATGTACTGGAGCAGCATGGAGAGTATCGCGTAGCTGAGCAGCAGCGTTCCGAGGAAGGCGGCGAGCTTAATCAGGTCCCCCAAGAGGCATCCTCACCCGTAGTTGCGGTCGTCGCCTGTAGCTTCCCCGTGCTGGGCGAGCTGGTGCCGTTCCCGATTAGGTTCATCCCCGGGTACAGTTCGTCGCGCCTCAGGTACAGCCTGCCACCCATGCGGCAGTGGCCGAGCCAGACCGCCCCGGCAGTTGTTGCGCTCATTCCTTACGCGGTGTCAGGGAAGATTAAAGGAAATTACGCACCTATGATACTTATCACAGGTAAGTTACCGACCGACCGATGCCGCCTATCTAATCGGAGGCGGCTGGTCTGACCGTTGAAGAGGAGGCCCAACGAACTCATAGTGATGCAGCTTATTGAGCTGTTAATTCGAGAGCCTAGGGGCCTGGAATGGACCTGTGTCCTGGGTGGCTCTGAACTCGACGTCAGTCTGGCCAAGGGTTCGAGCCGGAAGGGATTCGAACCCTAAAGGGTGTCTTCCTCTGGTTTCGCAACGACAAGCAAGACCCATCTGTTTAGTCCCCTTGAGGCTCGATTACAAGGAGTGGGAAGGAAAAGCGTAAGGTTGTGCATCAGTGTGAAAATATGACAGCATCTACTCACGCAGAATTAAGGCTCAATGGCAGTACTGCCATTGCTAGGATTGCCCGTTGTCGCATTGGGTGACGTTAACTTTACGACTCAATTCAGGAGTACGCTAAAAGTTATATCGAGAGTGCCAGGATGAGTGGCGATGAACCGATTCCCTGACAGGAATCGAATCGACTACAGAGTCGTCATCGCGGCTTTCATGGCTCTAGTGATTCTTGCAACACCAGCTTCTGTCCTGGGCACGCTGCCTTCCTCGCTAACAAACGAAGGCGAGAGCAGGGTAAACAAGCTAAACTCGGCCCTGCCTACTCCGACAGGTACGATGCCACCGGCCCCATTGCCTAGGTTTCCACAGGCGAAACAGAACGAGCCGTCAATTGCGGTCAACCCCCTCAATTCCCTCAATCTCATCGCCGGGGCGAACGACGAGCAGGCCGAACCTCCCTGTGAAGACCTGAACGGAAATGGGGTACTCAATGGGCTGACGGAGTGTCCCTTTGCAGACAACATTGGAACTTCGGGTCTCTACACGAGCACTAACGGCGGGAAAACATGGACCGACTTGGGGTTGCTCGATACAGTGAGCGCCGCTGCTTTAGCAGGCTGGGCGGGACTTGGCATGTTTAGCGCGGGAGACCCAGCGGTCGCCTTCGACGCATCAGGGAACGCGTACTACGCAAATCTCGCCTTCCCCAGGACACCAGCTTCACCGAAGCTGGAGCAAACTGGCCTTACCGCAGACATCGTGGTCGCAAAGGCAACCTTCGATACTGAGAGCGGCACGACCGGTCTCCTTTCAACCGACTGGGTGCCCGTACGTGTAACATCAGGCAATCCTGTCAGGTTCGATGACAAGGAGAACATCTGGGTGGACACAAGTTCGACAAGCCCATTTCTGGGCAATGTCTACGTGAGCTGGTCGATGTTCACCAGCGACGATAACTCGATCTTCGGAGGCATCGCGAGCGATAGAATCGCGGTGGCGCGGTCCACAGACGGAGGAGCAACTTGGTCAAAGCCTGTATTTCTTTCCAGGAGTTGTAACTTAGGATGTGGTGGGGTTCAGGGCTCGGTGGTCAGAATCGGACCAAACGGAGAGGTCTATGTCGCTTGGGAAGAATCACTCAACCGCTTCGCTCCGAACGCGATCGTCTCGGCTAAATCGCTCGACGGTGGGAAGCACTTCACGAGCCCAGTAGTGGTCAGCACAATCGTGGATATTCCAAGCCCACTGAACGGACCGAGCTTCAGAGATGCAACACCGAAGGCGGGCTTCAGAGATAACAGCTTCCCGTCGATGACAGTTGCGCCGAACGGAGATGTCTATGTAGCTTGGGCGGCAAAGTGCAGCCCCGCAAGCTCATGCGTAAGCTCTTCATCCAGGACAGACGTCTTCTTTTCGAAGTCCACGAATGGGGGAGCTACATGGTCTGCCCCATCAGTAATCAGCAAGAGGCTTGGGGGAACAGGAGACCCGGGCGACCAGTTCTTCCCGTGGGTGACTTCCTCGACAGGGTCATCGGGGAGTACGGCTGTCAGCGTGGTTTACTACGACAGGTCCTATGACACTACCGGACTGGCGGCCTGCAGCGCGAGTTGCTCTCTAGACAACACACGCCTCATAGGGGTAACTGTAGCTGTAAGTGTAGACGGAGGGTCCACGTGGGGATACGTAAGGTCTGACACAACCGCCGCCGGCTTCGATCCTGCAGGTTCTAGCACCAATGGGCAGGGTGCACAATTCA
Organism: Nitrososphaerota archaeon; assembly: GCA_005877185.1. Taxonomy (GTDB): domain Archaea; phylum Thermoproteota; class Nitrososphaeria; order Nitrososphaerales; family Gagatemarchaeaceae; genus TA-13. Next base: position 938 of record VBPQ01000075.1, on the reverse strand, counting down.
TGGGAGACTACATCTACGCGACCGCGGCCGGCAACAAGGTCTTCGTCATCTGGACAGATGCAAGAAATGGCTTCCCTGGCGCAGGAAAATCATACGCTGACTCCGGCTCGTACGGCGATAGCGACATCTTCTTCGCACGAATCTCATGGTCGCCTTAGCGAGACATTCCAGAGTGTAAGAGATACCCGATGGGCTAATCGGTCTCGGATAAGAATTGGAGGAGAGGACCTAGGCTTTGCCAGGTGTCTCCCGAAGCTCTGCAATCTCCTTGAGGTTCTTCAGGTAGTCAATCGCGTTCTTTCTGATGGACCTGTTTACGACGAGCCCGCTCAGGGCTTTGCCAAGATGCCCCATAGAAACTTCGAACTGAAATTCCTCTGTCGCGAGTGTCCCCTTCGGGGTTGGTTCGAGGGTGACCGTGGTGGAGAGAGACTTTAACAGGCCACCAGGTCTCTGCTTTAGAGCCAGCCTCCTGCTCGGCTCAGCCTCCATGACCTCTGCGAAGACTTCGACCTTTCGTCCCGCCATCCTGCCGATGGCGTGGCCCTTTGCACCCACGGTCATCAGGCCGGGTGGATCAAATTCGCTCGAGAGAACGTAGGGCGCGAGTTTCGGCAAATTTGTGGGGTCGGCGATGATGTTCCAGACTCTCTCAGGGGAAGCAGATATCTCGACGGTCCCTTTCACAGTCGGGATTAACAAGAATTAATTCAAAGCCAACTAATATGGCTTATAGCGAATATGTTCGTGTTCACGAAAGCACTATCGGCGGCTTTAGAGCCTGATTGTCCATGCGAAGCGGGAGGATTCCCTGGGTGAATCAACTTACCGAGGAGTTCCTTTCTTCTCACTAACATTATTACCAAGCATGCGCACAGATGTTTTCCATGCAGGGGCTCTCGCAGAGGAAATTTGTCATCCTTGCGCTGGCAGCCATT
>VBPQ01000074.1 GCA_005877185.1 Nitrososphaerota archaeon | reverse complement strand
CACACTCACCGTGATGATCTTCGTAGTCATGAGTTCTATTTAGAATCCTCTCTATTTCAGAGTTCCTCGTCTCAGTATATTACGATTTGAGACTTGGCCGAGGAAATCACGCCGAAAGGGGTGGTCGGGCCGCGCGTGAACGAATTCTTATATATCTGAGAATTCTTATGCATAAGAGAAAGAAATGAACGATACCGAGATCCACGTCCGGCTCTCGACAGAGAAGATGCAGGCGGCCGCCGATGAGTACATCAAGAAGAGATATGCGGTGGTCGGGGACCTCTCGATAAAGGCGGTCGAGCAGGCGATAGAAGCGGCCGCCTCGCTAGAGGGAAAGCATTTCCACATTCATCCTCGGAGCGCTCATCTGGAGAGGACAAGGTGGGCAAAGGAGAAGTTCCCAAAGGTCTCGAAGGACTTGGACGAGCTTTGGGGTGCCTATGGAGCACTAGGCTACGAGGGCGTTGATGGTCAGAGGGCGAAGAAGGCACTTGAATCGATGGAGCGTGTCGTCGGTGAAATCACGAGAAACACAAACCTCAGATTTGCATGAGTTGGTCGGTTCAATCACCTCACTCCCCGCCGTGATCGGGGTTCTCCTGTTTGGAAGCTCAGCCCGGGGGGATTTCGATGAGCTCTCCGACTACGACCTGCTCATCCTCTTCGAGGACAAGAAGGCTCTGTGGAAGAATTGGGACAGACTCTTTCAAGAGATAGGGAAGCTCAATCTAAACGTTCATGCCATACCTCAGACTCTGGAAGAGCTGCGAACCGCCAACCCCGTCTTTCTCAAGGAAGTGGAAGAACACGGAAAAGTACTCTTCGCAAAGGCACCTTTTCACGTATCGGTCAAGCCCCTCAACTTGAAACCGCACTCCCTGATCATCTATAGCATGAGTGGATTGAACTATAAGGATAAGATGCGTGCGTTGTACCGACTGTACGGCAAGGGCGGCGGAGGCTACCTCGCGAGAAGTGGCGGGATAAAACTGGGGAACAGCTGCCTCGTTGTTCCTTCCGAAGTCGAGAAGGAAGCTATCGAAATTCTGACGACGCATCGAGTGGCGATTACCAGAGTCGAAGCCTACATCGACCCCGAAGACATCGAAAAAATCAAGGCAGATGGACATCCACCCTGACCGAGGGATTTTCGGGAGGATCACCACGAGGTGCGACACCACCAGCCGAGTGCGTGGGATTCGTCCGTCTGGCATGGATTGCTACCTATCTTCGAACATTGCAATGGGCTCGCTGCGGATATCTATCATATGGTCACAAAGTGACTTATTGACAGTACAATAAAGGTCAGCAAGAAGACCTACCGAGAGTTGAACCAGATCGCGAGTAGGTTAAGAGCAAGCTTGGGAAGGCCCGTCTCTGTCGAAGAGATGATAGGTTCACGATGAGGCAGGGCAGGCTGAAACCAAGCGATTTTGCCGGAAAACTCTCCTTGATAGATGAGGAGGAGGGTCGGATCTCGAAGAGCCTTGAGGAGTTCTGGTCCAGATGGAAGTTCCCAAGAAAATAGTATTAGATACAACCATCATGATTGGGCACCTGAGGGGAAGTGAGCCCCGCCTGATGAGCACACTGGAGAGTAGAGCAGAAATGGCCACCACGATAGTCAATGCCTTCGAGCTCTATCCATGGGGCCTACCAATCGAGAGAGGTCAGGAGAAACCTTTCTGCGGTGAAGGGGTTTCTCTCCACACTCGAGATACTTACGATAGATGACTCCTCAGCAGAAAGATCGGGGGAGGTATTGACCAAGCTAGAGCGCGAGGGAAGGACAATCGACCCGAGGGACCTCTTCATAGGATACGTCGCTGTCGAGAACGGCCACGCAGTCCTGACCGACAACCGCGAGCACCTCGAAAGGATTCCTGAGCTTCTGGTTCTTGACCGCTCGGAAATTAAGTAGGAGCCGTTCATGAAGTCGTTGGGAGACCTTCCGTCAACTCGGGCATAGAAAAGAGGCTAAGGCGAGTCGAGAATGAGATTCTGGGCACAACATTGGGGAAAGTTAGGCACAACATTATCGTAGGTCCCTGCCATCGATTCGATTCGTGTTCGTAAGAGCCAAGAGGGTTGGACGTAGGCGATACCTCTAACTGGTCGAGGGAAAGAGGGAAGGCGGCAGCATCAAACAGAAGACGCTCTGCTACCTGGGCCCACTGTCGAGATTGGTCGCTGGCGTGCCCGAGATTGGTCGCTGGCGTGCCCGAGGAGGTGAAAGGGATGTCCCCCCCAAAGCTCTTATACTTGGTAAAGTTAACTTTACCAAGTGAAGACACGTGAGGATTCCACCGCGTCTGGTCGAGCTGACGCCGGAGGGGAAGATTCTCTCGTCCCTGATTGGAGGCGGAAGGAGCTACAGCGCACTGAAGGAGAAGACAGGGCTCAGCGACCGCTGGCTCTCACGGAAGCTAGAGGACCTCAAGGCACGCGACATCATTGAGAAGAGAGGCGACCTCTACCAGGCAAAGCGGATCGCCGCGGTGCTCGACTCCGAACCCTTCTTCGCTGGCTATGTGAAGACGAACGGCTCACTAAGGGCGAAGGCGAGTCTGATCGCGGAGGAGCTCGCCAAGGATGAAAGAATCACCGCCATCATCCTCTTTGGGAGCGTAGCAAAGGGAAGGGAGAGGAAGGATAGCGACATCGACCTCGCGGTAGTCACGGAGTCGGAAACCGAAGAAGAGCTGAACGAGAGGGTCTATGACGCGATGTTCAAGCACAACGCGCCCGTGGAGGCTGTCTTTATGACGTACGAGGACCTCTTGGTCAACCTCCACGAGATGACATCCCTCGCCTTCGGCTTGCTTGAAGGCTATCAGGTGCTCTACGACCGGGATGGAGTAGAAAGCCTGTTCTCCATTAAGAAGAGACAGATGCTGGAGGGTTGGACGTACAGCGAAGAGGCCGGAGCATGGGTTCCAAAGAAGCTATCACCTATCTTGAAACAGCAGAAGAACAGCTGAGGGATGCGGAGCTCGTATTCAAGGGTGGGAGCTACGCTCTCTGCGTCTTCCTAAGTGCATCGGCCGCGGAGAATGCCACGTCCGCCCTCATCACGAAGCTTGGCCTTGCGCCAAGCAAGAAGCACAGGAACTCGCTGATTCTGAAGATGATTCTTGACGAGTCGGACAAGACTCAACCCAGTATGAGAGAGATAATTGAGTCGCTGAAGTCGTTGGAACCTCACATAACGCGAGCGAGATATCCGATCAGAAGAGGCGTGCAATTCCTTCCACCGAGCAAGCTCTATTTGAGGAAGGACGCAGAATTCGCTCTATCGAGCGCAAGAAGGGTACTTGTGCTTGTGAAGAATCTGGAGAAATCGTAAAGGAAAGAAGCCGGCGGGTCCACTTGCCCTTCACTGGATACACGAGACAACCCGGCCCTGACTACTCGTGCAAGCACTACTCACGGCTTGTGATGCCCACCGAAACCCGACGAGTGCATCGTCCAAATACTGCCAATAGATTTTGCTTCTTTACCAAATTTTCTTAATTGTGGGCGCCACTTTCTCCATGATTTGGTATGGTCACCGCAACGCTCACGACAGTCCTCGACGGCTTGGTGGTAGCCTCCTCCCTGCTCCTTCTCCCGCTGTTGGCCCGCCAGAAGCTGACCTACTTCCGCCCCGTCCGGGGATACCTGGTTCTCGGCTATCTGCTCATTGTCGTCTGGGCGTGCCTCGACTTCACTAACCTGCTCATTGGAACCGAAGCGAGCGGCCTCCTCTACACTTTGGCGGGGGTACCGGCCATTCTCCTCGCAACCCTCCCCCTCACCTTTGCTTCGATAATCGTTACCAGACCGAAGGGGCATCAGGCCGGCGACCACCCGGCAGGCGTCCTCAGGACTCGCCTCGGCCCGAACTTCCCGCTTTTCGCCATCACTGTTTTCGTGCTCGCGGTTGTCCTCTCCCTCTGGCTCGTGATGCCCTTTACTCTTCAACTCCTCCCCTTGGAGTTCGGAGGCTCAATCTTCCGCCCGAGCTTTGACGGCTGGTACGTCGCGGCGATCACCCTGACCGCGACCGCCTTCGTCCTCTATCCGTGCCGCCTGATGATAGTCAGGAGCAGAACCATCGGCTCAAAGGCTGAGGCGAGGGCGATGCTCCTCCTCCCCCTCTCTTGGATGATCGCAGCCGTCCTTCTGGTGGCGTTGCGGCTCTACTTCCCGCCGGGCACGCTCGCGAGCCGCATGGCGAGCGCGATAGGGATCGTCGTCTTCGGGATGACCGCGTACGTTTTCAGGAGGACCGACGTCCTCGCAGGCTTCGTGGCACAGCACGCGGCGAGCCTCCCCGCGTCCACACCTTCGCACCCCTTCTCGAGACGGCTCCGCCTCGGAAGCCTCGAAGAGCTGGGGACCGCCATCCTCCTCGAGCACGACCCAACGCAACCCTACGAGCGAGCCGTGAAGGACTACATCGACGAGGCGAACAGCGGGCCTGCGGTCGTGATAGTGCCTAGCACGAGTCCGCTCCGCACCGCTCTCAAAGACAGGCCGAACGTCATGCTCTTCTTGCTCAACGGAGGGACCTCATACCCGACGCCGGGAGAGAAGGAGAACGAGTTCATGATTCCTCACGAAGACACAGGCCTCCTCCTCGAAAGTCTCGAGAAGACGATTCAAAGCAGGGACGGCCGCGTCTCGCTAATCTTTGGCTCCCTGTCAGATATGATCGTCGCCTCGGGGACCAAGACGATCTACCTCTTCCTCAAAGACTGTATTGACCTGATCCTGCGGACCAACTCGAGAGGCCTATTCCTTCTGGTTCCTGGAGCGCATAGCGAAGAGACGCTGGCGGTCATAAGGTCGCTCTTTTCGGCGCAACTCCGCCTCAGTGCGGATAAGATGAAAGTAGCTAAGCTCGGCCAGGCGTCCCAAGATTCGCGGTTATCTCCGTCAATTCTTAGCCGTCCGTCCTCAGCTCCTCCGCCACCCCTAGAAGCTTGACCGAGGCGGTAAGACATCCTCTTCGCCCCGAAGATTGAACTACAAGCTGTCTGCGATACGTATGACGGAGATTGTTCCGGCCCGAATTGACAAGAAGACCCAGACGTAATAGAACCTCCCTCCCAGGGCGTCAGACGCCCTCGCCAGGGATTATGTCACGAGTCGAGACCGGACAGTATAACGCAGAATTTTTCTGCTTCAGTTCCTCGCCGTCGTCCCGAGCTTCTCCGCCGCCCTCAGAAGCTTGACCGAGGCGGTAAGGACATCCTCGTCGTACGCGAGGCAGATGAGGCTCATGAAGACGGACGCGATGCCTATCAGGTCCTCCCTCGAGAAGATGAGCTCCCTCTCCTTGACGACTGTCCTCGAGAGAAGAAGCGAAATCCACTGTGGAAACTTCCTCGTATCCTCCGGGGGTTTCTCGCCACTATGCTGCAGCCCATCGCGCAGCAGCTCCTCCAGGGGCACCTTGAGCTCGACCCTCTCCTCCCCCTTCTTGTCGACGAAGAGTGCCAGAATGCCCATCTGGACGAGCGTATCGATATAGTCTGAACACTTGGTCTTCGAGAGCATTAATTCTTCGCGTCTCCCTTCTTTGAGTTCAAGCGCAGAGAATGCTTGGTTGTTTTCACTAATAATGCGTTGTGACTTAGAAATCTCGATTTGGAATCGTTAAATGCCCTCGTCATCCCAAACTCCTGGGCACCTCAGCGTGCCAAGCGAACCGCGCTGATCAACGGCGATTTGTCCTCGCGCACGCCGTGATAGGAACGATTTCTTAGCAAAGTATGGAGGGACTTCGTTAGTCGCAGCGGGCGGTCTCGCCGCAGAGGACCTGAACCCTGATAACAGCATCTGACCGGGCGATAATCGCTCAAAATTACGATTCTTACTGAAACCTGGTCCGTTTTCCGCTAGATTTGCTGGAATGGAGGTGAATTTCCAATATAGATTTCGACTCCATCTTTATTTACACCTCAATCGCAAGATTTCACCGTTGCAACGGCTGACGCTGAACGATGTTCTTGCCGTAGAGGGGCAGCCATGCTCCTTCTGCTTCGCCATCGTGTCCCTGAGAGCGTTCAGGAATCGACTGACGACGCATGAGGCGGAAGAGTACACCAAACACCTCCGTCGTGAGCACGGCATGAAACCCTACCACATCGATAGATAGGAGGAGCACATCCGCTCCCTCGGAAGGCGCGAGGGGTGACGCGGTGTCCGGGATGTCAGCCTCTGCTGTGGCGGGTGGGTCTTCGAGGATTTTCAAAGTCTCACCGACCCATCTACTCTCTATCGATCCCCGAGGGGCCGAATCATCTCCGATTGACAAAATTTTACGAGCAAATCAATTCTTTTCGCTTCAGCGTGTATTAGCAACCACACGCTAGCCTTTCTTCGATGGCTGTAGTAACCCAGCAGGCCGAACAGATCCCGAAGCTCGAGGAAAGAATCAGAGAACTCGCGGCGACCCGCGACGCGGTGCGCGCTGACATCGATGCCTTGAGGGAGCAGGTGACGATACTGACGTTGGAGAACGAGGTCACAGCCCTCGAGGAGGAGGTCAACAGGCTACTCAGCGAGAAGAAGACACTCGAAGAGAAGGTTGCCTCCTTCGACCCTCCGGAAGAGGTCGAAGACATCGAAAAAGCGGGGAACTAGGTCTTAGTCCGGTATCTGTTAGAAGAGGACGGAGCCAAGGGGGCGGCGAGGCTCAGAACGGAGGCGAGCCTCTCCAGCCTCTCTTTTTCGCTTCTCAGGTAAGAGACATTCTCTGTGAGGACCTCGTACCTCCTCTCTAGGATCTTCACCTCTCCCTCGCTCCTCACCTTCTCTATCGACGACTGAAGCTCCTCCTCTCTCGCGACTATCTCCTTCATCCTGAAGTTCATCGCCTCATTCTCTGACTTCAGTCTCTCCATCGCCTTTCTGACTTTTTCGAGCTCGGCGGCGGGCGCGAGAAGATACTTCTTCCGGCTCTCTATCGTGGGGAACTCCGCCCCGCATTTCTCGCACTGCCCGATCGAAACTTTGATTGGGGGCGGGTGAGGGCCTCCGCTCATGGGTTCCGCCACCGCTTCAAATCCCCGCGCCGGCGCTATCTTCCTGCTCCCACACTTGGGACACGCTGTCAACTTCAGGAGTCGCTCCGCGCTGGCCAACTAAAGCCTGACAGACCAAGAATTGTAGTCTGACTGCTTAAACTCTCGGTGAGACGACTCTGTGCGCGGCGGGCCGATGAGAGAGTAACCTTGCCAGACCCCGTCCTTCACCACACCTCAATCGCGCCTATCCGAGACGAAGGGCAGTTCTTCCGGACAAACCCCTTACGGGTCTTGGGGACCTTCGCCTTCGCAGGGCAAACCTCGAGAATGTCAAGGGTCGCATCCACTTTGAGGAGCCGCCCCAGCCGAAAGAAGGGCTGAGCGAAACAGAGTCAACAGAGAGGTCAAAAATGGTTATCCTCCGGGCGAGATTTTGGGGCAATACCACGCGGCTCCCTCGATCTGCTTCGGTCTTCTCGACGGGCATGTCGTCGGGTGGGAGATTCCCTGCTTCGGCCCCTGTTTGCTGACCTCGTCCTGACAACCAGACCGCTGCGAGTCTGAACCTCTTTGCATGAAGTCCCATCATCCACATAGTACGAGGCCCGAACTAGGCGTCACCATCGCCATCTCCCGAAGCGCCGGAGAGCCGCCACAACTCCCAACACAGCGATGGCGAGCACGAGGCTGGACTCAAGGTCACCACCAGAAATCGGCTGGGAGATGCTGAGGATTGTCGATCCCGTAGACTTGGCGTCGACGGCCGTCTGGACCGTCTTGGGAGGGCTGGCGAGGAAAGTGAGGGGATAGTGCTCTGCAAGGTAGGAACCCGGCAGGATGAGCGGGGCGCGCGGCGTCTGCGAGAAGTCAAAGGCCTCCAAAAGGTTCGAGGCCGCCGCATCCCGCGCTGCGAGGGGCCGCAGGTTGAAGACAGTCTCGATGAACTTCAGGATCGAACTGTGGTCGGCTAGGGTGGGGTCGATGAATCCCTGCTTGGCATAGGGAGAGATGATCAGGCAGGGGACTCGAAAGCCGTAGCCGTACTTGTCCACCTGCGGGGGAGGGACGTGGTCGTACCATCCACCGTAGTCGTCCCAGGTGATGAAGACCGCACTGGACCTCCAGAACTGGCTCCGCATAATCTGGTCCACCAACCCGACCACCCAGTCCTGCCCCGCCGTCACGTTCTGGGGCGGGTGCTCGCTTACCCTTTCGTCCTGTGGCATCACATAGCTGACGGAGGGGAGCTTCCCCGCTACGATATCGGACGCGAGGGCGGAGGTGTCGCCGATGCCCTTCATCAAGGAAGGGTTCGCGACGAACGACTTGAAAACCGGGAGAGGGTTCCACCCGCTGGCGTACTGCTGAGCGTAGTACCTCCAGGAGACACCGGAGCTCTGAAGTTCGTCGAAGATGCTTGGGAAGCTGAGCGTGGTGTCGTGATCGTTCGTCACTATCCCTCCAGACTGTCCAGCGACGAGGTAGAGGTGGTTGGGGAGGCTCGGCCCCGCAACAGACGAGAAGTAGTTGTCCATGAGGACGTACTGGGAGGCGTAATCCCAGTAGTACGGTATCTGGTGGTAGTCGAAGAAGCCCATCGTCGTGACCGACCCCGCGGTGAAGACGAAGCCGTCCATCTTCCCGCCGTCAAACTCAGCGTGGGCACACCCCCACGAGTGGCAGACATCACGCGGAGGGACGTCCCTATTTAGCGGGAAGGGCTTGACGGAAGCAGTCCCATTGGGCTCGGCGGGGAGGGCGACTCCGGGCGGCAGCCCGTTCGCACCCGGGTAGGTTCCGAAGTAGTTGTCGAAGGTGTGGTTCTCCTGGACGATGACGATGACGTGTTGGATGGGAATTCCGCTGCTCGAAGCCCTCTGAGGGACCGAAACGCTCGAAATCAGAATAATCGCGACCACCGCGACCGCAAGAGAGAAGCTCAAGCGGGACAACAAAAGCCCGAGAACCTTGGATTCTATATTAATATGACTTGCACGCTGGCGGAGCAAAAAAATAGCATGACGGCTTCGATACGCATAAACTCAGAGAGAAGATCTATGGTTTGGTTCCTCGACTCCCCCGTCTTTCTCCGTGCATACCCGAAGGCAGATGGAACCCTCAGTCAGGCGGAGAGGGTGGTGAAACTGAGGGCTTCGGAGATATCTAGTCGAATTAGAGAGGAGCACGTTTCGACGACGTCGTCGTTAGTTCACTTCGCCTACCGTGAGATTATCGAAGCGAGGCTCGGCCATCAGGAGTTGTCGGCTGTTTCCGGAGAAACATCCTCACGCTGGAGAATCTCGACATCGAACCTGTCACACGTGAGTGTCGGCTCTGGCGTTAACCGCTGGGTTCTCGGTTAGCCCCGGTGACGATACGATTCTTGACGGCACGCGAAGTGAATTCTGGAGGGGCTTGCTCGTTCGACGAGCACTCCGACAACTATCCTAGGCTCAGGAGGACTTCGATGAGCTTCAGTTCTTATACTTCTCTGGCTTCCGGTCGAACGACTCGGCTTGATCGTCATCTTCGATGTAGAGGGCGTCCTGGTGGACGGGGAGTTTCTCCCAGAGCTGGCGAAGTTGGTGGGGAAGCAGACGGAAGTGACAGAGATAACTCTTCGAGGTATCAGGGGGGAGATTGAATGGCAGGAGGGACTAAGACAGAGGATGGAGTTGCTCAAGGGGGTGGATTACGGACAGTGTGTGGCTGTTGCGAATAGACTCCCCCTGATGAAGGGAGCGCTCGAAATGGCTACGGAGCTGAAGAAGATGGACTGCATCATGGTAGGCGTCTCCGGCGGCTTCTCTCTTCTGACGAACCGTGTGAAGGAGGAGCTAGGTCTTGACCACGTCTTCTCAAACCAGTTGGTCTTCCATGACAGGAAGCTGATAGGCTACGGGCTGCTCGTGAACGCCAACAAGACGCAGATCATGACAACCGCCTTCGGAGGGATGCTAGATTCGAGCAAGACGGTGGCGGTGGTCGACGGGGCTAACGACCTCGAATTATTCAACATCGCAGACCTCAAGGTCGCCTTCAACGCTCAGCCTGTCGTGCGAAAGAGGGCGGACCTGTCAATCGAAGAGAAGGACCTGCGCCTCATTATCGGTCAGGTTCGGAGGATGTTGCGAGATTAATGGCCAGTGGCGAAGTTCGGGCAAAAAAACTACTGGAGTCCCTCGAACCTGGTGAGCAGAGCCGAAATCGTTTCCGAAAGCACCCCTGCCGGCAAGTAACTAATTTTTCTCTACTTAATAGTAGCCGCGGCTCCAACTCAGCGCCCCTGGCGGTGAAAGCCTGAGTTGCTTTTTGAACCGCTTGTGTGACGTCCTCCTACCCCTGAAGGGGTAGGCTTCCCGCTTCATTGCTCGGGCTTGCCATCTCCCTGAGGGAGGGCAGAGGCCCTTGCTCTGCGGGTGACGAGCCCCCGTCCGGGGCCGGGCTTCTTCTTCTTCCCAGGATGCCAAG
>VBPQ01000072.1:7682-14281 GCA_005877185.1 Nitrososphaerota archaeon | reverse complement strand
ACCGCCGTGGTCACGGACACGAGCGCGTCGCCAACCGCACCGTCAGGTAGCGTAAGCTGGAGCGATGGTGGTAAGGGAGGCTCGTTCAGCTCGAGCACGTGCCTTTCAGGGGGCACGGGCCAGAGTCAGTGTTCCACAACGTACACCGCCCCATCAGCGGGGGGTTCAGTGACGATCACCTCAAGTTATTCCGGCGATTCCTCGCACACGGCAAGTTCAGGAACGTCGTCGTTGACGGTCAACCTGCATGGAACCGGTACGAGTGTATCACCAAACCCAGCCTCGGTCGCGACAGGAAGTACGATCGCCTTTACGGCTACCGTCAGCGATACCAGTAGCGGGACAAAGACCGCTCCTACAGGTACCGTAGCATGGAGCGACGGCGGTGCGGGAGGTTCGTTCAGCAACGGCGGGACGTGCACTCTGTCCACCGGCTCAAGCCAGAGTCAGTGCAACGTAACTTACACGGCATCGTCGACCGCTGGCTCGGTCACAATTACGGGAAGATACTCCGGAGACCCAACACACGTTACAGGTTCAGGAACCTCATCGCTGACCGTGAACTCAACACCTCCTCCTTCACCTCACCCCACTACCACCACAGTATCTCCTAATCCAGCCTCAGCAACGACCGGGACTCAGACAACCCTCACAGCGACTGTGACGGACACGAGTGGCTCTCCGACGACTCCATCCGGTAGCGTGAATTGGAGCGACGGCGGTGCGGGAGGTTCGTTCAGCAACGGCGGGACGTGCACTCTCTCTGGCAGCACAGGCCAGAGCCAGTGTTCCACAACTTACACCGCCCCCTCAACTAGTGGTTCTGTGACGATCACGGCAACCTACTCCGGCGACTCGACACACGCGGCGAGCTCCGGCACATCGTCCTTGACTGTAAGTAGCCCCGGAGGCGTCACGTCCAAACTAACCGTCAATACCCAGGATCTCAGCGGAGCGACCCTCACAGGTTACTGGGCGCAGCTGGACCAGAATGGTAACACAGTAGCATCAGGATTCACCCCCGCGACCTTCACCCTCAACAACGGGCAGACGTACACTGTTGAGGCGGACGGCTTCGGATCATGCCCCTTCGGGAAATGGCTGGACACGGGGAGCACAAACAATCAGAGGACGTTATCAATAACGAGTGATACCTCCTTGGTCGCTGTCCTGAACTGCGGCACCCCTCCTTCTCACCCTACCGCCACGGGTGTGTCGCCAAATCCAACGTCCGTAACCACGGGGGGTTCGATGGCTTTCACGGCGACGGTCACTGATACCAGTAGCTCCCCGACCGCCCCGTCAGGCACTCTTGCTTGGAGCGACGGCGGAGCGGGAGGCTCCTTCAGCAACGGCGGGACGTGCACCCTCTCTGGCAGCACAGGCCAGAGTCAGTGTTCCACAACGTACACCGCCCCCTCAACCAGTGGTTCCGTGACGATCACGGCAACCTACTCCGGCGACTCGACACACGCGGCGAGCTCCGGCACATCGTCGCTAACCGTCAACGCGCCTTCGCCTCCTCATCCGACGACCACATCCGTGTCGCCGAATCCGGCGTCGGCCACGGCAGGAACTCAGATGACCTTCACGGCGATTGTGTCGGATACCAGCACGTCGCCGTCGTCTCCCTCAGGAACCGTGGCTTGGAGCGACGGCGGGGCGGGAGGCTCGTTCGGCTTGACTTCGTGCAGCCTTTCGTCGACCAGCTCGAGCACGAGCTCTTGCCTGACGTCGTATACAGCGCCATCAACTGCCTCGACGGTGACGATCACGGCAACCTACTCCGGCGACTCGACACACGCGGCGAGCTCCGGCACATCATCGCTAACTCTCAGGGCTTTCGTGAAACAGAGCAGTGGACTCGTCGCCTTCGACCCGCTGAACAACGTCACCTTGAACCAACAGCAACTTCAGGCCCAAAGTAGGTACTGGACCTACGGGGGGAGTGCTCAGGGCGAGAATGCGCCGTACAGCTTCTACGAAGACTCGCAAGGATTCCACATTGGTGTACAAGCTGTCGCGCAAGGCAGATACGCGGGGCTCTACGCATCGAATCTGAATGTGCCGGGGCAGCTCTTCCACGCGGTGATAACCGGGCCAACCCAGACAGTACCCGCAGGCGTCTACAACACCGGGTTGTACGTTCAAACTTCGGACGGAAGGATCAACTACGTATTCTGCGGTGAGGTGACGACCGCAAGCGGAACAGTGTGGGAGGTGGCCTCTGCCACGGGCAACACAAGCTTCGCCACCTCCTTCACCATTCTTTGGCTGGATTCGTCACCCAACCAACCTCTCACCAGAAGCTGCACCCTGGTCACGAATGGTAGCAACTCCCTTCTAGTGTACATGGACAACACCCAGGTATATTCGAACAGCACGCTCAACCTCCAGATGACGGGCCCCTTCCAAGTTTACCTGGAGGTGCAGAGCTCCTATGCGGGTCAACTTCTGACCGGCACCTTCAGAAACTTCTACGCCACGACGGGGACGAGCATCTCCGTCACGAACCTGCCGAGCAATGCCGCGACCGTTCAACTGGTCGGCCCCTCTGGGACCGTTCTGGCGAGCTCGCCAGTCTCCAACGGCGTGGCGACCCTCGACATCGGGAATAACACCTTCCCGCTCTCCGCCAGGATAGTCGTGAAGAGCGCTGACGGCACCACGCTCGTTTCGTCCGCTGTAGTCTTCCTATGGGGAGGGGACACGTACGCGATGGCATCGGGCTAAGGCTGATTGATGGTGCCCATCTTCCCTCGGTGCGGATTCAGGATCACCTGCGCAACCGTTAGATATCAGAGCATAGCCTGAGGTCTCCTTTCGTCTCTTTTCCAGAAACTAGTTCTCGAAATCTTTTCTGGAAAAAAGAGATGGTCTTTTCTTGCTAGGGTCTTAATTACACATAATTACATCTCTCTACGAGGATTGCCCAAGTACACCACCGTATCGATTCCGACCACTCTGCACCGGCGCATCATGAAGATGATTGAGAGAAAGGAAGGCTTCAAGTCCGCTTCAGACTATGTCACATATGTCCTGAGAGAAATAGTCGCCATGCACGAGACGGAGAAAGTTCCTGACCCTTTTACGAGCGAAGACGTGGAGAAAATCAAGGTGAGGCTCCGCGCGCTGGGCTATCTTTAGAGGTAAGCCCTTTGGTGACACCTGACGTAGGAAGCCCGACACAAATCCGTGGGGGTTCCACCTCTCAATTGAAGATGAGAGATCAACTTCTTCCGGTCTCGAAGGAGACGGCCGTAACCGTAACAAACATCGCGACGGGGGTTCTCTCGCCCCTGAAGGGTTTCATGAATCGAGCGGACTACCAGAGCGTACTCGACGACATGAGGCTTGCCGACGACACCCCTTGGACGATACCAATCCTCCTGCACGTCCCGAGTGACTTCGTAGCTGGCGTAGGCGACGAAATCACCCTCGTCGACGAGTCTGGCGCACCACTCGCCTTGCTCGCCTTCGAGGAGTGCTACAGGATCTCGAGGAAAGAGTACGCGGAGAAGGTGTTCGGAACTTCAGAACGATCGCACCCGGGGGTGGCGAAGCTATACGAGGCCCCGGACACGGTGATCGCGGGTGACCTGAAGGCAACCTTCGAGCCGAGACTCCCCTTCGAGGGAATCACCCTCACTCCAGCGGAGACGCGGGTCCTCTTCAGGGAGAAGCGGTGGAGGGAGGTAGTCGCGTTCCAGACTCGGAATGCTCCGCACATCGGGCACGAGTACCTTCAGAAGACCGCCCTTTCGTTCGCGGATGGCATCTTCCTGAACCCGGTGATAGGGAAGAAGAAGCCCGGCGATTTCACCGACGAGGTTATCGTGGATGCCTACAGGTCTCTCGTCAGTAACTACTACCCCGCCAACTCGGTGGTGCTCAGCGTCTTGCACTACGAGATGCGGTACGCGGGGCCGAGAGAGGCGGTGCTGCACGCGATAATGAGGAAGAACTTCGGATGCACACACATGGCGATCGGTAGAGACCACGCGGGGGTGGGCAACTTCTACAAGCCCTACGCGGCGCAAGAAATCTTCACGGAGTTCCCCGACCTCGGGATTACACCTCTCTTCTTCAGGGAGTTCTTCTACTGCAAGAAGTGCCTTGGCATAGCGAACGAGAAGATCTGTCCTCACCCCGCCGACGAAAGGCTGAACTTCAGCGGGACCAAGCTTCGGGAGATCTTCTCCAGTGGTCAGCGTCCTCCGAACGAGTTCATGAGGCCAGAGGTGGTGGACGTGATTCGAAGCCATCACCCCGCTTTCGTCGAGTGATTTTCAGATGGAGAAGCTGCTCGTCATCGGCCTGGATTCGGTCCCACCCGACCTCCTCTTTGGCAAACTCCTCGACTCTCTTCCAAACACGAAGAGGCTCTATCGCGACGGAACGCACGGGACTCTGGAGACTTGCCATCCTCCCATCACCGTACCGGCGTGGATGGTCATGATGACTGGGAAGAACCCAGGGGCTCTAGGGATCTACGGCTTCAGACACAGAAGAGGCTCCAGCTATACTGACGGATACATCGTCGACTCAAGACACGTCTCCGAGCCGACGGTCTGGGAGATTCTCGGCGAGAGAGGTCTGAAATCCTGCGTCATAGGGCTTCCTCCCTCCTATCCTCCGAAGGCGATCAACGGCTGCCTCGTCACATGCATGATTACCCCCGGTCCGGAGAAGGAGTTCACCTTCCCCCAATCTCTGAAGAACGAGGTTCGCCGAGTGGTGGGGGAATACGCCTTCGACGTGACCTTCAGAGTCGAGGAGAGGGATTCCCTGAAGAGGGAGCTCTTCGAGATGACGAAGAAGCGTTTCAAGTTGGCGAGCCATCTTGCCAGGGAGAAAGATTGGAACCTATTCATCCTTCACGAGATAGGGTTCGACAGGCTACACCACGCCTTCTGGAAGTTCTTCGACCCAGATCACCCAAAGTACGTCGTAGGCAACAAGTACGAGAGGATAGCGGAGGAGTACTACGGATTATTTGACGAGCTTCTGGGAGACCTCCTCGAAGCTGCTGGGGCCGATGTGCCGGTTCTCCTCCTCTCCGACCACGGCTCAAAGGCGATGAAGGGCGCATTTTGCATAAATCAGTGGCTTGAGAGGGAAGGATTCCTCAAGCTCGCGAGACCACCTCTTGGGGTGACCGAGTTTGAGAAGGCAGAGGTGGACTGGACGAGGACGATGGCGTGGGGGTGGGGAGGGTACTACGCGAGAATCTTTCTCAACATCAAGGGAAGAGAGAGAGGGGGGATAGTCCCCCCGGAAGACGTCCCGGCGTTGAAGAGCGAACTGAAGAGGAGAATCCTCCAACTCCGGGATGTCAGTGGCAGGCCGATGAAAAATTCGGTCTTCGAGCCCGACGAATTGTACGGTGTCGCGAGGGGGGACAAGCCCGACCTCATGGTCTACTTCGACGACCTAAACTGGAGGTCCGCGGGAACCGTCGGCCACGAATCCCTCTACCTGTCAGAGAACGACACGGGGCCGGACGACTCGGTTCACTCGATGAATGGAATCTTCCTCTATCACGATCCGAACAACCACCAGAATCAGATAAAGTCGATGAACGCGGAGGAGGTCGCACCGACGATCCTCAACCTCTTCGGCCTTCCCATTCCAGATGGCATGAAGGGCAGGGCTGTCAAGCTATCGTGATACATTTGACAGATCCTGGTTACGTTGTGTGGTTCACTGGGCTGCCAGGCTCAGGAAAGTCCACGATTGCGAGGGTGGTCGGGACGGACCTTACGAAACGAGGTCGAAAGGTCGAGCTGCTCGACGGGGACGAAGTGAGGACCTGGCTGAGTCCGAACGAGGGTTTCTCGCGGGAGGATAGGGAGAGGCACCTGAAGAGAGTCGCGCATGTCTGCCAGCTCCTCGCCAGAAACGGGATTACCGTGCTCGCCTCCTTCGTCTCACCTTACCGGTCAACGAGAGAATACGCTCGCAGGACGATAGAGAACTTCGTTGAAGTCTACGTGAAATGCTCCCTCCAGACGTGCGTCAGGAGAGACCCGAAGGGGCTCTACCGTAAGGCGGCGGAGGGGAAGATTGGGAATATGACCGGGATGCAGGACCCGTACGAGGAGCCTCCGTCTCCCGAAGTCGTGGTGGATACGGAGAAACTGACGCCGGAGGAGGGCGCGCAGAAAGTCCTCTCCACGCTCTTCTCCATGGGGTACCCGCCGGAGTGATCTCTTGATGTTCACCTTCGATATCGAAACCGTGATCTTCTTCCTCCTCCTTTCACTTGGGGCCTCGATCGTCAACGGAGGTCTCGGCTACGGGTACTCGTCAATCTCCGTTCCCCTCGCCCTCCTTGTTCTCGTGAATAGAATCATCAACCCCGCATATGTATTGCTCGAAGCGCTTCTCAATACGGTAATGCTGCTCCTTTCGGGAAAGAGGAGGGCCCTCCCACTTCTCAGGCGAACGATGCCTGTCATGGTCTCGCTGGTTCCGGGAGTCGTCGTCGGCAGTCTGATTCTGAGCACGATCGCACCTCTTTCGATGAAGTTTCTGGTCTACACACTCCTCCTCCCCCTGATCCTCCTTCAAGCCGCTGGCTTCAGGAGACCGATAAG
>VBPQ01000072.1:0-7511 GCA_005877185.1 Nitrososphaerota archaeon | reverse complement strand
ACCACGTCCTTATCACTCTTCACCGTCATCGCCCCACCCGTGATCTTCGGCTTACCGCTCGGTATCTTAATCGTGCGGAGGGTAGCGGTCGAGACATTCAGAAGGATCTGCATGAGCTTCGATGCCTGGATCGTGGGATACGGACTTTCAGGGACCTTCTCTTCACTCTTCGAGAGGGGCATTGTTCTCGGCTACGTGCTCTGGAGTGGCGCGGTTGCGATAGACCTCGTCCTGCTATACCGCTTCTTCAGGAATAAGGCACTTCGTGGACTAATTCGGTGAAAAAGCTGTAACTTTTGATTTTCTCGGAGGAAACAAAGGGGAGAGGGCGTCAGGGATAGATGGAAAGAAGCTCCTCCTTCTCCGCGTCGCAGAGATCGGTAGAGTGGAGTTATAAATACGCCTTTCTAAGTTTCTTAGCTAACATTCATCGGCCCGTCTTAAATCGGCGGATATCATAGAACCTACAGGCTTGCAAGAGTTGAATTTTGAAGCCGATCATTTTCCAACGCTGCTTGTCGGTTTCGACGGAGCCACCTTCGATATCATAGACCCGATGTTGCTGGAAGGCAAGCTGCCCAACATTCAGAGGCTCTTGAGGGATGGTGGGAGGGCGACCTTGATGTCTTCCACTCCGCCTCTCTCACCCATCGCCTGGACATCGATCGCAACGGGCGTGAACCCAGGAAAGCACGGGATCTACGATTTCGCACACAGGAATCCCGACAGCTATGATTTCACTCCTTACTCATCGACGAACAAACGGGCCAGGGCAGTGTGGGACATCCTGGGAGAGGCTGGTAAGAGGGTCTGCGTGGTCAACGTGCCGTTAACTTATCCCCCCGAGAGGGTAAATGGTGTGATGCTCTCTGGTTTCCCCTCTCCCCCAAACGCGGATGACTGGACCTATCCGCTCCCATTGGCGAGGGAACTCAAACGTAACCTCGGCGACGTTGACTTTCAGAAGCCGGCCAGCCTAGTCGATGAGGGGGAAGAAGACGAACTACTCGAAGAGCTAGCGAGGACGACTAACAACCAGATCCGGGTCCTGAAGTATCTCCTCAAGCGAGAGAGGTTTGACTTCATAATGACGGTCTTCGACGGGATAGATTCGGCGAGCCACTCCCTCTGGAAGCACCTGGATAAGAGTCACCCCAAGCATAATCCAAGGTTTGCCGAGAGGGGTCGGAGGGTCTTCTTCTCCAGCTATGAACTGGCCGACGAAGCGCTCGGGAGACTGCTGGACTCATTTGATGCGAGACCTAACGTCATCCTCCTATCAGACCACGGGAACGGTCCGGTACACTACGGGGTGTACATAAACAACTGGCTGAGCGAGAGGGGTTACCTCGCATTCAGGGGCGGGTTTGAAACACGCTTGAAGCGTTGGGCATTTCGCCACGGACTCAACGCGTACAATCTTTTCAGGCTCGCGAAGCGGCTGCGGGTACTGCCGGGAGTGGAAGCGGCGTACGCAAAAGACTCGGCCGCGCTCAGGCTCGTCAAGCACATTTCACTCTCCTTCGCGGATGTAGACTGGGAGAGGACCAGGGTCTACTCATTCGGAAATTATGGCCAACTCTACGTCAACCTCAGGGGGCGGGAGCCTCGTGGCGCCGTCGAGCCCGGGGCAGAGTACGACGAACTGACAGATAAGCTCCGGCGTGAGTTGCTCGACTTGAGAGACCCGCGAAGGGGCAACCGGATGTTCGACCTAGTCCTATCGAAGAAAGAACTCTACAGAGGACCCTTCGCCGACGAAGGTCCGGACCTCATCTTTCTTGACTCAAAGATGCTATACAACGCGCATCGGTTCTTCGAGCTTGCGACCAACTCGCTCGTTACTCCCCATCCAGTCTACTCCGGAAACCATAAGCCGAACGGGATCTTCATCGCCTCTGGGCCCCAGATTCAGATCAGGGGGGAGACGGGAGTCGCTTCTGTACTCGATGTTGCGCCCACCGTCCTTGCCATCGCTGGAATTGCGACACCCGCCCACATGGAGGGGACCGCCCTCCAAGGGAGGGTAAGTCCCTCGATTCGGCATCGCGAGATGCCGGTGGCGATTGGCGACGGAGGTCGGGTTGTAGAGCCTCACGATTTCGACGACTCACAGTACGCTGGGCTCACTCAGAGGCTGAGGAATCTCGGCTATCTGTAGCAGCAAGAGGCGAGACGAGCCGGGTTGAGGCTCCCGTCAGCAACTGTGACGGGGTCGTGAGCAGCCGCTAGTGAGACTCGTCGCGAACCTCGATGTATGAGATGGTGACTCGGTCACCCGCGGTCACAAGGCTCAGGACATTCCTCCCCACGCTCAGTGGGACTCGATAGAGCGATCTCCCCGTCGCCTGGTCGTAGACTCCACAGACGGGGGAGCTCGACAGATTGGCGACGAGGCAGAGGCCTCGGTCTGACGATGCCATCTTGATGTCATAGTCGCCAGCGGCGGAGGTGTACACGAAGAGCTGGGCGTCCGCGGTCGCACTCCTCCCTTCTGCGTTGGGCGGCCCCCATCCCTCCCCGAAGACAACCAGGGGCGAGGTCATCGCCATCCGGAGTATCGATGGTAGGCTGACCCGGAGGCCTAACTCGAACAACACCGTCTCTCTGTCTTGGAAGACCGGAGGCCCCAGAGCCCTGTACAGTTTGGTGTAGGTCCCGCGGTAGACCTTCGGGTCCCCGAATGATTGGACATGGAGGATGACGTACTTTATCCTGTACTGGGTCATCACGATGGGGGCCAGCTGAATATCCGTGAAGGATTGATTGACGATGTCATGGGGAAACCTCAGAAACCTGAGCGGGCTAACCAGGGAGCGGAGGAACGGCTGAGAGTAGGCGTAGTCGGGTAGAGTCTCGGGGGATTGGGAAGTCTTCCCGTTAACCAGGGGCTTTGCGTGAAAGGTCTGCTCGTAGAGGGCGAGCTGCGCCTGCGTTATCGTAGCGGGTAGCTCGAGGATCGCGAAGTTATCCGAGTCGCGCGAGATGATGCTGTAGGCGTTGCTGGAGACGACGGGATCAACAGCCACGACGGGCATGTACTCAACTAAGATGAGCGCGATGAAGATGAGTGCGACGACCTTCTCAGCCGAGAGCCTGAATCTCCGCCTCCGGGCAATCTCCAGAATCTGCCGCACCCCCAGCGAGGCGAGGCAGGATAATCCGAGCATAACCATTATCGAGAAGCGCGCGGTGGATCGAAAGTAGTGAAGGATGGAGATGTGATCGTAGAGGAGGGTGTAGAGGGATTGAACGGAGATTGTCGAAGGGTTCTCCGAGGGTCCCAGCGAGAAGAGGAAGAAGACGACAACTATGGCGACGAGATAGTATTTCCTTCTCTCCTTCGAGGTTACCGCGCCGATCGCGGCGAGCGCGAGGACGGTCCAGCCTGCGAAGATCATCCAGTTTGCGGGTCCGCCGGTCAACCCCTGGTATGAGGAGGAGAAGCTGTCACCGTAGAGCGCGTTGAACGGAGACGGCGTCAGATAGAGTCTTGGAATCGCCGAATTGGCCACAACTTGGCTGATGGGCGGTGCCACCCGCGACCCGCTGACTGCCGCTCCGTAAGCGCTGAATAGGTAAGGTGAGGTAATCCCGATCCCAACGGCCGCCACGAGGAAGGCGAGACTGAGGAATCTCAAGAGATTCGAGGGGCGACTGGCGATCAAGTGATACACGAGGTAGACTAGAGTGCCTATCGCCGCCATCACCAGCTCCTGCAGGTCGATAAGTGTGAGGGCCGCGAGTATCACCCCGGAGATGACCGCGTACCGGGCCTTCCCCTTCTCGAAGGTGAGCATCAGAGCGAGGAAGTATGCGGGGAACCAACCCACGTTCGCGATGTTGGGGTGACCGAAGACGGCTTGAGCAGCATGCTGGGGAAAGAAGGCGTAGACGAATCCGCCGATGACGCTGGCCAGTCGAGAGTGTGTGAGATGCCAGGCGAGGAGGAATGCGGTGACACCCGCTATGGGGAATGACGAGAGGATGACCAGGTTGAAGGAGAAGATCTCGGTCGACGCCAGGGAGAATGGAGCGGCCAAAGCGGCGTCCAAGAAGTCGATCGTCTGCAGCGCCAGAGAAGCCCCCTGGGGGTAGAACATCAGCTGGGTGTGGAGCAAATCGAGGTGAGCGGAGAGGGCGTATCGCAACCACCAGAAGTTCCAGATAAAGTGATACTTGTCACGGCTTAGCGTGCCGAAGAGCGTCCCCCCGAACCCCGGAACCAGGAGCGAGTTGCTCATCTCGAGTATCAGGGGGAAGAAGAAGAGGACGCTCAGGGCAAGGAAGAGCATCGTCACCCGCAGGAGGTATGAGTACGGCAGAGAGCCGTCCTCTTCCTCCGTCTTCGACTCCAATTGCAAGCGAATGATCACCCCCCGCCGTAAGGATGCGGGCTGGACGAGGCGGGCCAGCCCCCCTCGCTTACCGTGAGCAGAGTCGCCTCACGGGAGATTCTTCCGTGATGGGAGGGAGACTCTTTGGTTCAGAGGTACTCACTAGCCAGCGTTGTATTGGTTCATCAATCCCTTTATCACTTCGTAGATCGACGCTCCCCCGTAGGCACTTTCAGCGGGAGTGACGCGAGTCATGCTATCCCAGAAGCTCTGTGCGATCGGATAGACGAATACGAAGCCGTCATCTGATTGGGCTGGAGAGATCTTCTGCGCGAAGATGTCTGCCTCCTCGGTCGTGCTCAGCGCGCTGAAGTTCTTCATCGCATCCGGAAAGTCGATGTACAGCAGGCGGAGCTTTATGTTGGGCTCGTTCTTCAGCTGAGCGAGCCCAGCGGCGATGGGCTTCCACGTATTGGTGGAGACGCAGAAGCTAGCGAAGGTCGCGTATCCGTACGAGGGTGAATAGCCACCGCACTCGTTCAACCCGACTCCAGCCCACCCCTGGTCGTAGAGACGCTGAAACATGCCCTTGATCTCCTCAGAGGTGTGATTCGAAGCGAAAGGTGTCCAGGAGTCCAAGCTTAGGTACCGCATCTTGGGGTAGACGGGCATCGAAAGAAGACTCGCCGCCTCGTTGAGAAACTTCCCAGAATCATAGTCTCCCAAAGAGAGGCGGGGAATGATGTTGCATTCGCATGCGCGCAAGCTCGCATTAAGGAACTCCCCGACAGTCATCGGCGGGCTGCCCGGCGCGACCGGAACCGGGGCACTCGCGTTCTGTGGTCCGCTCACGTATCGCTCGAGCGCTTCCGGTTTCAGGTCCGATATGATTCTCAAGACCTGCTGGGCATCATAGTCCGGCAACGCCCACATCGAGTTTTTTTCAAGAGCCCTTATCCGAATGAACCTCGTGCCTTGAGGATACGAAGGAAGACTTTGAGAGGTTGTCGTATTCGTCGAAGAGTTCCCGTTTCCCCCCGAACCCAGAATTTGCAGGAACGCGAATGCGGCAGTAGATGCGACCACAATCGCCAAGATGACGATTACAATGACCCGTTTGTCCGCCAATCTTGGACCACTCAAGGTACCGATGATCATCGGTGCGACTGCCCTCCCCTCACCCGATAAGCCGGTATTTCGAGGCGAGAACTGTTGGTGCGGAAAAGAGGGAAATGTCTGGCAAATGTCTCGTCAGCTCCGACCTAACGGACGAATCAAGCCGTCTTCGCTTGATGAGTTGTAATCTGTTGCTATATACAACGGCCCTTACAATCCTCTATATGATTGCTTCATATGGTCGAATCGAAGAATCGCCGGCAAGCTTGGGTTCCCCCTCCTCACCGATGATCGATGACGAATAGCCTCAAGCTGGCCTCGGGTCAGACTGCAATTGTCTCTGGGTTCATCCCGGGCCCCTCATATGCCAGAAGATAACACGGCGGGGCTTTGAGGTTCATCTTGCACCATTTTACAATTCTCCCGCACTTATCCGACCACCCTCGTTTGTGCGAGTGGACCCGGAAGACTCTCCGGCCGGCACCTTGAAGGTGTAGTGCTCCACTGCGAGATATCCTAGCCCGAGAAGGGACTAGGACTGTCATCTGCATCCATCAACTCCGCCGACCTGACGTATTTACCGCAAATGTGGCAGAAGGCATTATCCCCCAGGTAAGTCGCCTGCCCCTGGCACTCCTTGTGAACAATCATCGGGCCGCTCCACCCTCGTAAGGTCTAATCTGCGGTTTGGCAAGAGGGCAAGCGTGCTGACCGATCAAGGTCACTGTCATACTTGGTTCGACATAAAGGGGTTGCCCCGACAAGGCGGAGTGTCACTCCTCGAACCTTGGTCCAATCTGACAGTGGATTCTTTGCTTTGTCCAAGATGCGACCATTCAATGTGGACGTCTTTTATGTGAAAAACTTCGCATACCCACATAAGGTCTAGGACTGCGATTGATACTGGCGACTCACATGTTAGAGAAATCTGTAAGACTCTATGCAGCGCTTTCAACGATTATTCTGTTGCTCATCCCTTTTTCCGCTTCACCGCAGACGGAATCAGCGTCCCCACCTACAAGCCTCTTGATCCCGCTGTACGACATCCGGGATGTCAACTTGGCTCCTCTCATTCAGGAGAAGACTGCACACCCCGGAGTACCATTCGTGGTGATAATCAACAATGGTGGTGGTCCTGGGAGCTCCCCAGATGCGAACTACACGGTATTTAGCGAAAGACTACACTCGGTTGGCATTCTTGTAATTGGATACACATACGTGTCGTTTGGTTCACGAAATATCAGTGATGTTAAGGTCGAGATCGACCATTACAAGATTTGGTATAACGTTGATGGGGTATTCATCGACGGGATGTCGTACAAAGGAGGCGATGAGAGCTATTATTCTGACCTAACTCAATACGCGAGATCGAGGGGCCTTACACTCGTAGTAGGAAATCCTGGAACTGAAACCTTGCCAAGTTACGTAGGCACTGTGGATGCGATTATCATCCACGAGGCTCCTGGGTTGCCGAGCATCAGCTACCTCGGAGGTTGGCACACGAACTACGACAAGCAGAACTGGGGCATCTTACCGTTGGCCGTGAACAATTTGAACAAATCATACGTCGTTAGCGCGTCAAAATACGTGGGTTACATCTACATTACCAACGGCACCAACCCAGAGCCCTGGAGTACGTTGCCGCCCTATTTTGGGGATTTGACGGCGGCCCTGGATCCTGCTTCATCAAGCCTCACAGTCAAAACCCAAGACACTTCTGGGGCTACCCTCACAGGTTACTGGGCCCAGCTTTACCAGAATGGTAACACGGTGGCATCAGGGTTCACACCCATCATCTTCACCCTCGGCAACGGGCAGACCTATACCGTCGAGGCCGACGGCTACGGTTCGTGCGCCTTCTCCCACTGGCTGGACACTGGCAGCACGAGCAG
The DNA here is from genome assembly GCA_005877185.1 of Nitrososphaerota archaeon. GTDB lineage: Archaea > Thermoproteota > Nitrososphaeria > Nitrososphaerales > Gagatemarchaeaceae > TA-13. Next base: position 166 of record VBPQ01000072.1, on the reverse strand, counting down.
CCGGAGGAGTCTATCGATCACGAGCGACACTACACTGACGGCGGTCCTGAATTGTGGAACGTCCCAACCCTCGAGTCTAACCGTGAAATCGACCGACCAGAACGCCAACTCGATCTACGGTTACTACGTCACGTTGTATGATGAGAACCATATGGTTCTGAGCTCC
>VBPQ01000039.1 GCA_005877185.1 Nitrososphaerota archaeon | reverse complement strand
CGAACTCCGACGAAAGGGTTGGTACAAAACCTGAACGGAGGCTGGCTAGCGCGCCCTTCCTTTCAGGGGAGCTACTTTCATCTCCCCGAGCGCAGCGATTATCTCCCGACAGAAGGCCGGCAGGTCGTCGGGGAAGCGCGATGTGATTATGTTTCCGTCCCTTACAACTTCCTTGTCAACGTAGCGCGCCCCCGCGTTGATGACATCGTCCTTGATTGACTTGAAGCATGTTACGGTTTTCCCCTTCAGGACCCCTGCAGAAACGAGGACCCAGGGCGCGTGGCAGATCGCCGCGACCACCTTCCCTTCGTCGTGGGCATCCCTGACGAGTTTCAGGACCGAAGGAAATCTTCGGAGATAGTCGGGGCAGTAGCCGCCCGGTACGATTACGGCATCGAAGGCCGTCGCGTCGACCTTCTCCGCGGAGGTCTCCACCTTGACCTCGAGCCCGTGCTTCCCCCTGTACACCTCGCTGGAACCGGAGCCGACCACGACGACCGTGGCACCAGCCTCCCGCATCCTGATGACCGGGTACCAGAGCTCCAGGTCCTCAAAGAGATTCTCGGCGAGCATCGCGACCCGCTTTCCGGATAGAGACATCGAGGATGTCCCAGAGTACCGAGACCAAGATTTAAGATTTGAGGCGTGAACTCACTCTCTTGTACTCTTCCCTCATCACTTCTTTCTCTTCGTGAGAGGCGAAAGCCGAGCTGAAGGAGTTGGAGGCCAGCGCGTCCACCTCTTCGAGGCCGAAGTTGTAGGCGTCGCAGACCGCGACGAAGTTCTCCGAGAGAGAGCCGTTTGGCCAGAGGGCCGGGTCGTCGGAGTTCACGCAGACTGCGGCTCCCGAGGAGAGAAGAAGGTCAAGTCCGAGTTCCCTTAGAGACCGGATATGGTGCAGGGTAAGGTTCGAGACGGGATTCATCTCGAGGGCGACTCCCCTCTCCACGACGAGGCTCATGAGTGCCCTGTCGCTCGCCAGATTCACCGCGTGACCGATGCGGTCAGCCCTCAGCAGCATGATGGAGTTCCTGATGTTTCGGAGGCTCTGGTCCACCGACCCTGCGTCCTCCCCGGCGTGAGCGGTCCTCCTTAGCCTCGAGTCAAAGGTCAGCTTGAACGCGCTCTGAAATCTCTCGGGTGGATTACCCGCTTCCTTCCCTCCTATATCGATCCCTACGACGCCTCTCCCTTCATACCTGAGGGCTTGCGAGACGACTTCCTCGGCGAGGCCGATTCCCACCTCCCTTCCAAACGCCACGATCAGGTTTGCATGGACGCCCGTCTCTTCGCTACCCGCCTTCAGCCCTTCGAGCATGCTCTCGATCACGTCTGCTTGGGTCATTCCCTCCACCGTGTGGTAGTGTGGTGCGAATCTTCCCTCGGCGTAGATGATCCCGTCCTTCTTCAGCTCGTTGACATACGTCCTACCGACTTCCCGAATCGTTTCCTCAGTCTGCATCAGACCGAGGATGGGGTAGAAGCGATCGAGTATCTCACTGAGGAATGTGTGGTATCCCTCCCCCGTCACGAAATCAAAGAAGGCGCCCGCGTTCGCAAGGACGCTCCCCCTGCGCGTCATGATTTCCCTGTGGTTTTCCCGCGCTATCCTGGAGAGTTCACGAAACGGGATTGAGCCGTCGATGTGGCTGTGCAGGTCAGCCTTCGGCAATTTCTGGACGATTCGCAGGGAGAGTGCCAATGGACTCCCGGCCGGTCCCTACCGCCTATTTGGGCTTCAGGGGAAGGAGGGAGGGGCTCCCTCCTCCGCTTTATCAATTCGAGAGAGAGACCCACGGGGGACACCTTGTTGTTTGACGTCGAACTCGCGACAGAGAAGGTTTCGGAGGTCGCCTCGCTCGCGAGGGCCGCCGACGCTATGGGGGTGGGCGCCGTCTGGGCGAATGAGATACGCCATGACCCCTTCGTGCTGCTGGCCCTTGCTGCGAGCTCTGAGAGGGTTCGGCTGGGAACAGCGATTGCCTTGGCGTTCACGAGGAGTCCGATGAACCTGGCCTACGCCTCCTGGGACATCCAGAAGCTTTCGAGGGGGAGACTCATGCTCGGTCTGGGGAGTCAAGTGAAGGGGCACATCGAGCGGCGCTTCGGGATGAAGTGGGAGCCTCCGGTCGCCCGGATGAGGGAGGTGATACGCGCGCTGAGGGCGATCTGGACCGCTTGGCAGACAGGAGAGAGGCTGGAATTCGAGGGGAGGTTCTACAAGATTAACCTCATGACACCCTTTTTCAATCCCGGTCCGATCGAGCATCCGAAGATTCCGATCTTCCTGGCTGGCGTGAACTCGCGTATGTGCGTCCTCGCGGGAGAGCTCTGCGACGGATTGCACATCCATCCCCTCCACACCGTGCGGTACGTGAAGGAACGAATCTTCAGCGCGGTCCGCGAGGGATTGGTAACGTCGGGACGAAGCCGCGGCCAGATACAACTCGCCGCCTCCGTCTTCGTAGCGACAGGGAAGAACCAACGGGAGCTGCAGAGGGCGAGGGAGGAGTGCAGGCGTCAGGTCGCCTTCTACGCTTCGACGAGAACCTACAGGGGGGTTCTCGAGCTCCACGGTTGGGGGGACGCCTGCGACAGGCTGCATGCAAAGTCGGTGAACGGGGAGTGGAACCGCATGTCACAGGAGGTCTCCGACGAGATGCTTCGCGAGTTCGTCGTAGAAGGCCTCTGGGATGAACTCCCGAGACTCCTCAAGGATAGGTATGAGGGTGTCTTGGACAGGGTGCGGCTCTACACGCCGTTCGATGGATCGCCCGGTTGGGCGGGGCTGGCCGAGGCCTTCATGAAAGGCTCCGTGCAGACTTAAATCGCTGGCGCGGACAGAAGCGACGAAGGAGAAGAAGTAGGATGGTCTACATCGTCAACAGGGAGCAAGTCAGTGAGGAGCCTCTTCTGAAGAGGGACGCGAAGTCAACGAAAGTTAGATACCTGATTGACAAGCGTCACGGCGCCAACAACTTCTACCTTCGAATCTACGAGATTGAGCCGGGAGGGCAGACACCCCATGATCAGCATCCCTACGAGCATGAGGTGTACATCCTTAGGGGGAGAGGGAAGCTCCTGACGATGGTGAATGACGTCCCGACCCTCCGGGACGTCAGGGAGGGTGACGTTGTCTTCATCGCCCCGAATCAAGTCCATCAATTCTCCAATCCTAACGAGGAGACCTTCCAGATGCTTTGTGTGAGGGGTGCTGAGGGACTGGGGCCAGGCACCGAGAAGGCCGCGGTAGAAGAAGAAGGAGAAGCCAGCAGCTGTTGACTGTTCGTCCCCTCTAAATCGCGAGCTTCTTCCCGTACTTGTTTTGGAAGGCCAGCTCGCTCAGGGGCTTCCGCTTCTTCTTCCCGATAATTTTCTTCGCGGGAAAGCCAAAGCCGATGACCACGGATGGATTGAGCTCTTCCGGGATTCCGAAGTCTCTTGCGAGGGCTCGCCTGTCGATCCCCGTGAAGACCCCTGAAGCGACGTCGTAGTTCCACGCCGCCAGCTGCATATCCTGGGTCACCCTCCCCGCGTCGAGCAGGTGAAATGGGAACTTTGGATTGGTGAGGACTATCACCGCGAAGTCGGCCCCCGCCACCCATCTCCCCGTGGTGCTGTCGTCGGCCAGCCTCTTCAGGTTCTCCCTCCCCTCGACGAGAATGAAGCGCCAGTGCTGGAGGTTTCTCCCGCTTTGCGTGAGGCGCGCCGCCTCGAGAACCTTGCGTTTGACCTCGGCCGGGACCGGTCTGGAGCTGAACTCGCGCACGTCGAGCTTCGTGGCGATGGATTCGTACGTGTCCAACAGTACTCGCGCCCTCTCGCAATGACTGGAATAAAAATCCGCTCGGATGTTCTCTCGAGCTGACTGTATCGCTAGCCGTAAATAGAGAGGCTGGGCCTCTAAACCGATTGAGCTCTCTCGAATTCAGGAGGATAGCCGAGAAGGAGCTGAATCACATCTCGTCCTCTCCCGGACCGCAGAGCTTTCTTCGGGCTATGTACTGGGTGCACAGGATTCACTGCCTAGAGGCGGGGGATGAGGGAGAGCACGCTCACAGGTCTATACTGATGGGCTGCGTCGAGGCGATCAGAGGGAGATACCGGGACTTCCAGCCACTCTACGATAAGAAATTCTTCGGCTAGTGCTTCTTGCTTACCTCGACGCCGTCTTTGGTGTTGGGGTCGAATTCCATCGTCGATTCGTAGTACCGGCTCTCGTACTTCCCCGATTGGCGGACGTAGGAGAGGTAGTCCTTCATATCTCGCGCGAAGACCCCGGCGTTGTCTGCGACCACGACGCTCCCCCGATGCAATAGTGGCTCTACGAGTTTCAGGTAGGTGTAGTACTCCGACTTATCGGCGTCGATGAAGACGACATCGAATGTCCCGTGGAGGCGAGGGATCGCGTGCTTCGCGTCATCCACGATTATCTCAACCCTCTGCGAGAGACCCGCCCGCTCCAGGTTCATCCCCGCCATCTCGGCGTGGTGGGCGTCCTTCTCGATGCAGACTAGCCTCCCGCCGCGTGGGAGGAGTCGAGCGACCCGTATCGCGCTGTAGCCGATCAGAGTCCCTATCTCGAGGACGCGGCGGGGCTTGGAGGCCCTGATTGCATCGTCGAGGATCTTCCCCTTCTCCGGCCCTATTACCGGGATGAAGTTTCGCTCCCCCATCCTCTCTATCTCCCTGAGGACGGCCTCTGCCCTATCCATCGCTGGTCTCCCCCGAGAAGAAACGGGCCTAATACGGTTTCGGGAACCCGACCGAACTCCCCAGCGCACTCGAGTGAGACAGTCTTTTATAGCAGCGCGAGCAGAAAACGGCGAAACTAAGATGCCTGTCGAGCAGGTAGACTTGAAGGAGGTCCAGAAGCAGATATCGAGGATAGTCGACCCTGAAGTGGGAATCCCGATAGTGGAGATGAACCTGATAGACAAGCTAGAGATCAAGGAGGGATTGGTCGACGTGCAGTACCACGCCACGACGCAGTACTGCCCACCGGTCTTCGCGCTAAAGATCTCGCAGGACATCAAGACCGGCCTGATGGGTGTCAAGGGCGTAAAGGACGTCCACGTGGTCGTTACAGGTCACTACTTCGCCGAGGCGATAAACAGACAGGTGAACAAACCGCCGGGCACGACGGCCGTGCCGCCCCAAGAAACGCCGAAGCAGTAGAGAAGGCTACCTCAGCAGCGTGATGGCCGCCGAGAGGGCACCAATCTCGGAGAGCAGCGCCTCTTCGGCACCGCAGACGATTATCGCATCGCCGTCTTTGGGGCCCAGCTCTCGCCGCAGCTTCTTCCATACCGGGCCGGGGAAGTCATTCTCGCAGTCGCCCGAATCTCCCGGTATCTGGAACCTCGAGTCGCGGAGGAGGTAGGTCGTCGCTCCGCTGGCGCCGACCTTGATCGCGGCGTCCCTCTGAGGGATTCCGTTCCCCACCCGGCTGCCGCCTCCACGAACGAGGAGGGCAGCCTGCTCTCTACCCACCGTGAGGGTCGTCGAGTCCAGCCTGAGCCTGGCGGGAATGAGCTTCCGCAGCGCTCTGTAGGCGGCGAGGCCGTCCCTTGTGAGTGAGCAGCCCGATGCGTTCACCTCCATGTAGCCGTCGTCTCGCAGTCTCTTCAGAATCGTCCTGATAGCACCCTCACCTAGACCGACTCTCTTGGCGAGCGCCCCGCGGCCGATCCTCCCGGCCTCTCCCGTGACGAGCAGGACGAGGAGAAGGTGGGGTTCGACGAAGCTCGGGAGAGGGCCGCGCTCCCTCTCGCTCGCCATCTTCAGAATCCTCGCGAGTTCCGACAAAACGCGGGCAAACCATCGCTCGATTCTCTTATGTAATTTTCTGAGAGAGTGAACGATGAGCAACCTCCGCTGGTTAAATACTGGATGGATTATCCAGCCAGTGTGCGGCGCGCTCAGAGTCTGGCCCTTGTCGCAACCTTCTCTGGAGTGATCCTCGGCTCCAATCTTGTCCTGACGGACCTTCTCAACGTCAAACTGCTGGACAGCCTCGTCTTCGTCGCGGCCTTTCTCTATGGTTTCAGGATCGGGACCTCGGTGGCCGTCGTCTCGGAGCTCGCCTGGAGCTTCATAAGCCCGTACGGAATCGCGGGGTACGTCACCCCCTTCTTGGTCATCGGTGAAATGATGTTCGCGCTCGCCGGATGGGGTGCCTCTAAACTATGGAGCGGATACCTCCGCCCCCGCCCTGCGAAGAGTCTGTTCTTCGGCGCCCTTCTCGCGACCTGCGCCTTCATCTGGGACCTCGAGACGAACGTCGGTACTGCGCTGATCGCCTTCTGGCCACAGGTGACCATTCAGAATGTGCTCCTGACGGAACTCCAGGGGGTCTCCTTCATGCTCTTCCACGAACTGAGCGACCTCGTCCTCGGTGTCTTCTTCGTGCCAGCCGTCATCTTCCTCCTACCACGGCTCTCGAAGAATGTGTGAGCTGAGTTGGAATGACCTCGAGGGGCATCGTCTACGGAATGGCCTCCGTCATCATCGCCTCGGTGGTGATAGGGGGGACAGTCGGAGCTAGCTACTTCACGCAGTACAGCAGAGAGAGGACGGTCAACACCAGCCTTATCCTGCAGCTCAACGATTCTGCCACGAGGTACGGGCAGCTGGCCTCGAACTTCAACGACCTCTTGTCAAGCTACAACAAGACGCTCTCCCTCCTCTCGAGGGCAATCGCGGTGCTCAATACAAGCCAGCCAGTGTATCAGGAGGCGAGCAGACAGCTCAGCACTTTATGGCAGAAGTACCTGGCCCTGAAACCCGCCTCGACGTCATTGTACAAGAACGACGTGCTATTCGATTTCGGGAACGGCACACGCGTCTGGTACAACGATACGGCGGTACAGCCCGGATGGAACTTCTACGTCGAGAGTGTTGTCCTGACGAAGGGTGGCCTAGCCGCGCAGTGGTACCCTGCATACCAGGAACACTTCATTTCAGGAATCGCGGGAATCACTAATGATCCGGGTCAAAACCTAGCTTGGTTCGTGTGGGTCCGTAACAGCACGTCTGGCTGGCAGACAGCATCGGTCGGTATAGACCAGATTCCCGTGTTTAATGGATCCCTCTTCGCATGGACATATTGCAAATACGACCCGAATACATACGAGCCCACGTGCGGGCCCTGAGCAGAAGTCTGGCGGGAAAGATGATGGGAGAGAGAAGGCAGCCCCCAGCCCTCCTCTCCTGGAGCGGGGGAAAGGACAGCACCATGACTCTCTACGAAAACAAGCGGAACGGAAAATACAACGTCGTAGCACTACTGACCACCGTCACCAGAGACTTCGACAGAGTGAGCATGCACGGCGTGAGAAGAACCCTTCTGAGGAAGCAGGGTGAGGCGGTTGGTCTACCCATCGAAGAGGTACGGATAAGCAAGAACGCCCCCAACGCGGAGTACGAAGAACAGATGAAGGCTGTACTCGAAAGACACAAACGGAAGGGAGTCCGAGACGTGCTCTTCGGAGACCTCTTCCTCCAAGATATTCGCCGGTACAGAGAGGAGCGACTCGCGAGTATTGGCATGAGGGGAGTCTTCCCGATCTGGAAGAGGGAGACCCCCGCGCTCGCGCACTTCTTTGTGGACGAGGGGTTCAGGGCGATAGTGTGCTGCATCGACCCGAAGTTCCTAGACAGGAAGTTCTGTGGCGTGGAATTCGATGAGGCCTTCCTGTCACGTCTGCCTCCGCGGGTAGACCCGTGCGGCGAAAACGGAGAATTCCACACCTTCGTCTATGACGGCCCGATCTTCAAGAACGCGGTCGAGGTGAGGGTGGGAGAGGTCGTTCTTCGCGATGGTTTCTGCTTCGCCGACATCCTGCCTCTCGATTCGAGACCAGGGTCGTCTACAGGCTGAAAGCGGAGACGCCCTGGACTCGACCGACTCCACGCAGCATGGTTGACCACGAGTCCCCACCGTCCTCGCTCCGGTAGACTTCGCCTGTCGTGGTCCCGAAGTACAACCCTGCCGGGTCCATCGTGTCGGCGGCCATCCCGTCGCGCAGCACGCAGGTGTGCACGTTCTTCGGGAGACCCTTCGTCAGCTTCTCCCATCTCTGCCCCCCGTCTGTGGTTCGAAAAACCGCTAGCTGACCCTGGACGCAGCTGTTGTGCTTCTTACACTCCCCCTGATAGGCGGGTATGACGTAGACTGAGGGGGTCCCATCCTCGACCATCGAGATTGCGAAGCCATGGCGTACCGCGGGCGCGGGGCTTCGGTCCTCCCATCGCTCCCCCGCGTCGTTGGAGAGGTAGACACCGCAGTGGTTTTGCTGGTATAGGACACCCGGATTCTTTCTGGAGAGGGCCAGCTTGTGAGTGCAAACGTGGACCTGCTGGAGATGCTTCTGCATCTCGGCGACTCGGTCGTTCTTCGGTATGTTTGGCGCGTTCTCATTCCCGCCGACGGGGCAATAATCCAGCACGCCGTTCTGGAGCAGCTTCCACTTCTCGCCTCCGTCATCCGTCCTGTAGGTTCCATTACCCGACGCGACGATGTAGATGCGATTACTATCGGTCGAGCCGATGCGGATGGTGTGAATGCACAACCCCGTAGTCCCGAAGGCCCAATCGACCCCCCATTCGTTCCTCTTCGGGGCTCCGTGCAACCCAGCCACCTCCGACCAGCTTTCTCCTCCGTCGCGCGAGCGAAAGAGATGCCCGTAGTGCGTGCCGGCGTAGAGATTGGCAGGCTTGTTCGGGTCCACCTCGACTGTCCAGACCTTCCTCACGTGCAGGCCCCTGCTGCTAGGTCTCCAGGTCTTCCCGGAGTCCTTGGAGGTGAATACCCCCTCGGTTAGGCTCGCCGCGTAGAAGATGTCATTCTTCGAGTCGAAGGAGATGCTGTTTATGCTCTCTCCCTTGAGAAAGGGTCCCGCTCGCTTCCAACCCTTCGGCGAAGAATCGGAGATAAGGAGATAACCGCCGGTCTCGGTTCCGACCCCGACGACCGAACGAGACTCCCTCTTCTTCTTCAATCCTATCCTGCCGCGGCGAGAGGTGGCTTGAGTTAATAATATTAAGCGCTCAAGGGGCGTACGACGCTGATCCGGAATCCGCAGCAGCAGAGGGGTCTCTTGGTTCCCTCCTTGGAGACGAAGTTCTTCTCAAAACTGTCGAGCATTCTGACGTTGGTACAGCTGTCGTGCGCGTTCGACCTGCACCCGATGCAGGCCAGACCCATTGGGACGTACTCGGGTGTGGGATGGGGCCTCCCGATCAGGGTCGTCGACTCCACGAGGATCCCGCAGACCGCCGCAATCGAGACCGCCGAGATCATCCTCTCGAATGAGAGAGACACGGCAGTAAGCGCCACCCCCACGGAGACGAACAGAGCGAGCTTGGCGACCCCTAGCCTGAAGGTGGAAAAGAGCTTCCACTCCAGGTAGTAACCATAATCCCTCGGGGCCTTCCTCGAGAGTCTGTACTTCGCGCTGGCCGCTACGATGGGGAGCCCGGCTAGGGCCCATAGCAAGGGCCAGTAGAGCTCATCCATGATCGTGGGTCACTGACCCGTCTTCGAGTTCGGCTGAACGGAGGCCGCAGCTCGCTTTGTCTCCCGCTCTTCTTGTCGTCACTGGCCGAAATAATGCTCTGAACGCAAATGAAACGGCACATCAATCAAAACTGACAATTAAGACGATTGTTGGTGGCAAAAAGATGCTCGCCCCCGACGGTTGAGAGGCTTCGGCGATGCAGGAAATCGGTGGAGAGAATGCGGCCGCTTCCCCACAACCGGGCCCGCTCGAAGGCTTAAAAGTTCAGGGCAGATGCTGCAAACGTGGAACAGAAAGTCTCGACCCTGGACCTTCCCTTCTATCAAGTGAGCCCCGAGAGGGGTTTCCTTCCTCCTGAGGACCCTGTCTTCGAGTTCGGCGAAGGCGCCCATCCGAAGTTGAGGCAGTTGGAGAGGCTCGGGGGGGAGCTACCCGAGCTGCTGCAGTCGCACGGGCTGAGGAGGAGCGTCGATCAACTGGGCGTTCTCGAGGAGGGAGTCTTCAATGGGCTGAGGAAGGGCGAGCTGATAATGGCGGCGAGGATCTACGCCTTCCTCGCGAGCGGATACGTCCACCAGGTCGGCGAGGAGAAGGTGAAGAAGATACCCAGAAGCCTCGCGGTCCCTCTGTACCGGCTCTCGAAGAGGCTGGGGAGGAGGTTCCCCATACTATCGTACGACCTGTACTGTCTGAACAACTGGCGCAGGGTCGACCCAGAAGGCCCAATCAGTGTCGAGAACATGGACACAATCCAAAAGTTCGTCAGGATCAGGGACGAGCCCTGGTTCATCCTGATTCACACGGAGATAGAGGCGAAGGCAGCCCCCGCGATTCGGGCGATAGGGCAGCTGCAGCAGGCTGTGCTGAAAGACGACGTCCACACGCTGAAATTCGCCCTCGACGGGATAGCCGAGTCGCTGGAAGGGATGATCGGGACGCTGAGCAGGATGCCCGAGGGTAACAGCCCCGACGTCTACGCCTTCGCCTTCAGGCCTTACATTCAGATGTTTCAGGGAGTATCCTATGAAGGGGTTGAGGAGCTGGAGCCGATGCCGACGTTCAGGGGAGAGACGGGAGCGCAGAGCTCGATCATCCCCGCCCTGGACGTCGTCCTGGGGGTGAAGCACGCCAAGACAGACCTCACGGACTACGTCGCGGACATGAGGAATTACATGCCGAGGTCACACCGCGAGTTCATCGGGGCGGTCGAAGCCAATGAAGAGGCACGACCGCTGAGGGAGTATCTGCTGAAGAGGGGGAAGGGAGCGGTCATAGGCTCGTACAACCTATGCCTCGAGAGGGTGATGGAATTCAGGAAGAAGCACCTAGAGTTCGCCATCCTATACATACAGAGCAAGGTGACCGACCCGAGCGGGACTGGAGGGACCCCCTTCATGAAGTGGCTCGCTCAGCTCAGGGACGAGACCGAAGCGCACAAGA
>VBPQ01000038.1 GCA_005877185.1 Nitrososphaerota archaeon | reverse complement strand
CGGGGCCATGCAAGCGCAACTGTGGCGGCCCCGCCGGCAAGCAAGGCAAGCTTTAGGAACTGCCTCTTGCTCGGTGATCTCTCCAATGTCAATCGTACCGGGCCGGCCACACTTTTGATTTCCTGAGGAGAATCTGCCTTCTCCTGACCTTCAGCCACATCAGTTCTGCTGGTCAAGGTATTTCCTTTTGGCCCAAACCAACCTTTAGGCATTCAGGATGATGCCTCTGTAAGCCAGTTCCACAAACTACGTTTCTTGTCGAAGACTCGCCAAAATTTATTTTTCGATTCTCGCTGGCGTCGCCTTCTCCTATCTCGGAGAGGGCGAAGTAGTTCTCCCTCCCTCCCTTCGCTGCGGGAATCGTCGACGGGAGCTAATCGGGATAACTCGATGTTCCCGCACGCCCGCACGTCATCTACGGCGCCAAAAACCCCCTGCAGGGCAAGAGTCCAACCCCCCGGCTATTTCCTGAGATATTTCGACCTCAAATTGACCGACGAGCTCTTGATTCCGGAGGCGGTTAATTATCGAAGAGTGCGCTTATCCGCGGCGGATAGTTTCATCGGGTGAGGCGGCGTCTGCAGCATTTCGATGGTCAGCAGCTGCATCAGGGGGTGTTTTCTTTGCACGTGCTCGTAGGCGGCTTCCAGCGCCCCCCGCTCCGTCAGTCCGTCTTCCTTGCCAAAATCGCACTTCGCTCTCGTCCCACTGCAGCACGGGCAGTGAATCCAAAACCTCTTCACTGCTCCCTTGCGAGGGAGAGGATGATCCTGTCTCACCCACTCGATGAATACGTCGGTCGGGTCGGGAGGATGCAACTCAATACTCAAGATTCAAAGCTCTGTGCGAGGATAAAGCGATTGTGGACCCATGATACAGATTCCGTTCACTCATGAAGCCGAACATGGCCTTGTATTATCGACTCGACGCACTCTTCTCGGCGATGAGTTGCCGGGCGCTGGCGAATCAGAGTTAGAAAGAGTCCTAAAGATACTATTGCAGAATGGCGCAGACCACACAGAATGTGGAAAAGCACGACTGTTCTCGAGCTTGGGGAGGTACTGATTAGCGCAAAAAGGGAGTCAGTAGAGGGGTTTGAGGTCCTCTACTTCCTTCTGTCCCTCCTCCATGGTTATTGCGGGCGAAATTCTGATCGAATTCCACTGGACCAAACCAGTCTGGACTGTGAAGTCCCTGACAGATTTGACCTGGTCGGCCTCAACTATGGTGATTGATTCGTGTTCCGATCCTAGGATCAGGGGGCCAGCTATGAGTTTCACCCCCAGCTTCTTGGCTACCTTTGGGAGTTCCGTCGATGATGCTTTGAATTGGTTTCTTATCTTTGAATTGGAAGTGGGGCACTGGTCGGGAGGATGAGTTGCGGTGAGAACGAATAACATCGCAAGGGCTTGTTCTGATTCTAGGTTATTTAAGGCTGAATACGAGAGAGCGGGCGTCACGCCACGTTTCGGATACCGTCGCGGTAAGCGGTGACCACGACTCAAATCTTCAGACGTTTCCGCGCGTCTTCGGAGCTTTATTACGCCACGCTTCCGACAATGCTCGCCGGACTGATTCTTCATCTGCCACGTCAAGATGAACGGTCGTCGAACCCTTTCTTCCCCAACCGCCCTTCACAGGAGTGAAGGTGGTGGGATCGGTCTTCACAAGAAGAGCCTGCTGGTCCGGCCTCAGCAGGAGGACTCCATTTCCCTTCCATAGAGTAGCGAAGATCCTGCCCCCGACACGGAAATCTGGATGATCCATGTGGCTGTTTTCGGTGGCTCCGGGAAAACTGAGGGCGATTCGGCGATAGTCTTCTGGCGTCACTTTGCTCCCGGACGCTCTCACCTCTAATTAAAGCTGAGGACTGGCACACGTGCCATCTTCAAAGAAGATTAATAACGCAGAATCCCTTGCCAACCCTTGGGTTCATTGGTTCCCGACAGACTCCTTGCGGCGCTGAAAGGCGCAGAAGAGGTGCAGTTGTCCGTCAAGGGCAGAAAGAGTGGAAAAGATATTCCGAGACCCGTGTGGTTTGCGCTGCGACGCAACGAGGTCGTCTTTCTCCCGGTCGCAGGATCGCAAACTCAATGGTACAAGAACATCCTGAAGAACCCGCTGGTGAGGATAAGTGTCGCGAGCCAAGCTTACGGAGGGAGACTCGAGACCGTAACGGAGAAGAGTGAGGTTTCGGAGATCGTCGAACTCTTCAGAAAGAAATACGGTGTGGGAGACGTCAAGCAGTATTACCCAAGGCTGGACGTGGCGGCTCGGCTTCCTCTAGCGTGAGGGCTCCCTTTGCTTTGACCCAAGAGAGTCTTGAGTGCCAGCCCGAGCGCGAGGACAAAGCGATGAATTAGCGTCGTAGACGGGAATCGGCTGCTCCGAGGCGAGCGTGTACCTCTTGCGCACAAGTTCGCTTCACGGTGCTCCCCTGATTCCCCGTCCCGTCGATTCGAGTCTTCTCTCCACCTCGCGTCCATGGACAGGTGGGGAACTCAACTCCTCCGTCAGTCGCTTGTACTCGTCGAACAGCCAAAGGTTGGCCGAACAGCTCCAGCTCCGCATCTGTAATCAATCTCAGAAGGAGGGCAAAGGTGGCTCTGGGCGGATTAGCGGCGTTAGGAACCTGACGCCTTCAACTCGATTGCGATGTCATCCCAGAGGTCACCGCCCCCACTCGCGGTCCAGCTGCAGGTGACCTGGCCTGGCGTTGACGTAATCTTCGAACTCGAGGCACCACTGATTCGGTTTGGCAAGTTGACATCCCACTGCTGTGTGCACGATGGGGAGCCAAGTGTCACTCCGCCCCAAATGGATGGCAGGTCAAGGACCCAGCTGTTCCGGTATTGCGTTGCTATGGAGATTGCCGGACTGCCAGCTCCTGTTGCAGAAGTCGCGGCGGTGGTGGGTATCGGGTTTGCCTGGTCGACCCCAGAGAAAGAGTATGCGCCAACTACCACCGATGTGGGACCTACCATGGTGACAACGATGTCTGCCGTCCCGACAGGGTTTTCGAGGTACCAGAACTCAGCATCGTTGTTATGGAATGAAGATGCTACCCTTGTCAACGCCACCCCTCCAAATGTCACGGAGGCGACGTTGTTGTTGTTCGCCTCTACGCCGACCACTAGCAGACGGTTGTCTCCCGTACCAGCATTAAAGCTAGGAAGGGTGACCTGGTAGGGTGGCACCGAGACGGTTCCAGATGTCGCCGCAACTCCGTTCAAGACGATGACAGGCGCTAGTGTCGTGGCACTCGCCTCGTTTGATGGCGGGGAGGCGCCAACTGAGTTGACAGCCCTGACCGTGTAGTAGAATGCCTGCCCGCTTGTTAGTCCGCCGTCGGTGTAGGTCAAAGTCGAGCCACTTACGGTGGCGACTGCCACAATTCCTTCGCCACCCGACGTCGCACTTCGGTATATGTCATATCGACTTATTGGAGACCCGCCATTGCTCGATGGAGCGTTCCATGACAGGCTGATTTGCGAAGAGGAAACGGCTGTAGCCGTAAGGCCGGTTGGAGCCGATGGCAGGTAGGCGTATGCCAATACTGCGCTACCGGTCACGCCAGTGGGGAGGTGGGTTACCACGATGGTATAGTTTCCTGGTGTGGGAAACGCCGTTTGGCCAATACTTGTCTGGAACTGCGCGTGCGTATTAGTTCCCGTTACGACGGTTGCCGTGGTAGAACCTGTCGAGTTGTGTACGGATACTGAGACTTGTTCTCCCGCAATTCCATTAGCTACTCTTCCGTTGACCCAGACCGATCCGTCCGTATTCTCTAATGCTTGGCTAATGTACACGACGGGATCGTTGTTTATCCACGACCCAAGTTCAAATTGTGCAGACACCTTGCCGGCGTATGAGGCAACAATCACGTAGTTGCCCTTGCCTTGCGATCTCTGGCACGCGAAGTTTCCTCCGAAATATCCGCTGGAAGTAATTGTCCGATTCAGTATCAGCTCATTGTCCGGGGCATACACCTTCAGTTGCACTGGAGCGCTGTCTGTTTGTCCACCGAATTGGGCATCACCATAGCAGCATGTCATCCATGACGCCCAGACGCTTATTGTTGCGTAGGGAGTGGTGGCTGATGCGGTATTGGACGGGGCAGATGGATTGTTGTTACCAAGGTTCAAAGCCGATACTCTGTACGTGTAGGTTGTTGTTCGAGCGAGTCCGCCATCGGTGTATGCGGTTCCATTACCGGTGTTGGTAACGATGGACCACGTCGCCCCGTTATCAGCCGACCTCTCCACCCTGTATCCTATGATGGGAGAGCCGCCATTGTTTGATGGCGCGCTCCAGCTAAGGGCGATCTGTGTTGACGATACCGGAGATGCGGAAAGGTTTGTCGGCGCGCCGGGAGGTGCTGAGTAGGTGGTTGTTTCATACAACCTTACGTTGTCATACCAGTTGTTTTCGTGCCAGTCAGCGCTCCAACAATCGTACAGATTGAATTCAAGAACGATTCTGCTTTTCCCGTTTACAGAGGTAGCGATATTCATCGAGTACGACTGCCACCCGGAATCAGTGGTCCCCCCGTTCACAAGGCGGTGTGTGAACAGGACTGCATTTGTCGCGGGATCCACTACGTTGACCTCCGCATTTGTCGTGACGTCGGAAATGTCAGACGCAGCTCTGTAGTTGACCGACAAGATCAACGGCCCAGTGAGGTTTGATATGGTGACCACTTTGCTCATGCCATGAATGGAGCACTCGCTTAGCCATGCGTCTCCGCTAATGTGTGCCGAGGGTGCCGGTTGACCCGTTGTGATGTCTAGAGTTAGTTGATATCCCGTATCACCAAAGTAAGTCCACCCGGCGAGGCCATTGTCGAAACTATCGTTGAGGAATTCTTGTACAATAGTTGGGCTGCCAGAAGCGGCCTTAAGGGGAGTGCCGGTTCCTGTGATGAGCAAAGACAGGAGAAGAGTTGCAACGAAGAATTCGAGTAATTGTATTCTCCCGTCTTGACGCATTCTTCTACGGGTGATTATCTTCGCGCGTTATTTTAGCTGTACCGCCAAATCACAGAGATTTGTTTTCTAGTATTTCCTTACTGAACTTTGGCACATACTGGCCTCCGGGAGAGGATGGCTTCTTCTCATTCCGAGTATTAGCGCAAACTGTCGCGCATGAGCGACACGATGCGGGTCAGGCTGACAAGAACGCCGCCAAGGTCCTTACCCTCCTCAGCTCCTTAGTCGTCGGATCAACCTCCCGCCCCAAGCCCTCAAGTGCATCCGCCCCGAGAACCTCAAAATCGCCTGGTTCGCCGAGAACGACCATTCTCGTCGCCTCCTCGCCAGCGACCTCCAGAGACGCTTCACCAATCTTTAGTTTGAATTAACTTTCGGCCGAGCCTTGAGAACGGCTTTATCGCAGAAACGAAGACGTTTGTGCTAACCACGAAGCGTCTTGGGGTGCTCTCCCTTTCTGACTCGTTCATTCGACTCCTCCTCGACCCTCCTAGCCATTTCATCCACGTCTCTCCCCTTAAGCTCCACTCTGAGCCGGTCGGCGATTTCCTTTATGTCGAGTTTCTTCAGGATCAGGACACCCCCTTTTGTCTCCGCCACGAGGAGCGCGCTATCCCCCTTCAGGTTCATCCTCTCCCTGATCTCCTTGGGGATTACCACCCTCCCCGCCTTGTCTATCGTCGTTATGGCTTCTACCATTCTACCACTAATACCATAATGGGACTATTAAGCACATCCCTCGCTCCCGATTTCTACGATGTGAGGGGCGCTCAAGATAGGCGCCGGTCGAATTCTTAAATAGCGATAGCCCGCAGGCGACCTGTGGAATTAACCACCGCCCAGAAGAAGAAGTACGCGGCACACATAGGCGACGACGTGATGTATCCTGCCTCCTGCAACGACATAATGACTGCATGCAGCGGGATGTCTGAATTCAGCAAGTCGGAAAAGGACTGGTTCGCAAAGGCGCTGCCGCACGGCACCTTTAACACAGCTGCCGATGTGAGAAAGGCAGTCGGCGTCTAGCCAGTGTGCCCACGCCGATTTTTTTGGCGCCCCTGTCATCTAGTAACCGCCGAAGCTTACAGCCCAGCTGAGGTGGCGGAATGACGGAAATAGCCGCCTGCGACGCCCAAGCAAAGGCAGTCCCGATTCGTGAGCCTCTCGAGCTCTCTCACCCGGCTCGAAATCCCCTTTTAGTTTCGGGATTGGTGTCGAATTGTTGAGGCCGGGTAAGGCGCGCCTGGGAAGCGACCTGAAATAAGAACTGCGGTGCGTGACTGAGAAAAAGAAGTGGATGGGGAGCTAGAGGGCTGCGGGAGCAGCGAATCTCTTTCTCCTCATGTATGCGACCGCTGAGAGAGCGGTCAATGCAACGAACGCGGCAAGCAACAGAGGCGCTTCTGCTGCGAATGCGCCCGCAGGCGCAGCAGCCAGCATCTCGATTAGGTGTGCCGAGAAGTGTGGTACGAAGACGAGCAGATCAGCTCCACTCGATGTGAGCAGGACGATGAAGCTCGGAGGGCTTGCGGACGTCCCGCTGAAGATCTGTGATGCTGATGAGGCCTCGGCTACCTGAGTCCCGTCGAACCTCACACTCAGCGACCCGGGAGACGCCAATGCTCCAGCGTCCTTCGTGAGGCTGATGAGGAGCACTCTCGGTCCCGTGATGTTGGCCCCTGAGATGGAGACGACGAGAGAGTTGTCACTTGGCCTGCTGACGGAGACGCTGAACTTTGGATCGAGCTGGGTGATCGTAGATCCAGAGCCGGACACCTGGACCACATCTGGAATTTGCTTCGTGTCCTCTGCCGTCTTTATCTGGCTCTCGTCGTCCTGGTCCTCCTGCTTGGCGTTGACCTGGTGAGTCTCTTCTGAATCGCTCCCATTCGTGCGCGGCGTGATTGTCGCCTGGCGTGTGAGCGGGTCCGAGACTAGTGCGGGAATTCCATTTGTGCAGAGAACCAGTCCCAGGAA
The DNA here is from genome assembly GCA_005877185.1 of Nitrososphaerota archaeon. Lineage (GTDB taxonomy): Archaea > Thermoproteota > Nitrososphaeria > Nitrososphaerales > Gagatemarchaeaceae > TA-13. The sequence continues at coordinate 473 of VBPQ01000038.1, read as the reverse complement.
CGGGGTGCCAGTGCTGAGAATCATTGACAGCTTCACCTCAGCCTCTCCTTCATCGCTGGTGACGAAATTGCCCAGCGTGCCCGAGCAGAAAGCCGAGGAGACGATGAAGGTGGGAGTTTGTGACACCACCAAATCTACCTTGTATTGGGCGCTCTGTATGGCGTGCTCCACCTGGATGAGGACTCTCACGTTAGTCCCATTAATCTGCACTTCTGCATCGCCCTTCCCAGCAGCAGTAGCGGTGAAGTTGACGAGCTTGAACTCGAGGAGGTGTTCACCCTGTTGCCCTTCGTTCTGGCTGGTGTGCGTGCTCTGTGTGACTTGGGCGTTTTCGTGCTCTGTCTCGCTGGTTGTTGTCGTTGATGCATCGGCGGCTGCGGGCGGTGATGCGAAGCTCGATAGGTGTGACATGCGCGTGGTGTATGCGAATACGCTCGCGCTCATCAGCAGGGAGAGTACTACCATTGATGCGA
>VBPQ01000037.1 GCA_005877185.1 Nitrososphaerota archaeon | reverse complement strand
GCGCAATCGCGTTCAGATACACGCCGTCCTCACGAATGAGTCTGGCGGCCAGCGACTTTACCGTGATTCTGTTGAGGTCCTTTCCCAAGACATATCTGTAACCGGCGTCGTCACCGTAAATCGTCGGACTAGAACTAACTAGGACAATCTTGCCATACCGCGCCTTCTTCATGTGTTTACGAACAGCCCTTATGAAATGGTAGGAACCTACGAAGTCGACTTTCACGGCGCTAAGAAGATCCTGCTCAGACAATTCGAGAGGGTCCTCTTGCCAGCGTTCGAATGATGAAGGGAGGCCCACGAAGGATACCAGTGACGAGACTTTCCCCCATTTCGATACGACGCGGCCCACGGCTCGCTCAACTTCCGGGAAGCTCCTGACGTCAGCTTTGACGCTGATTGCTTCGAAACCAGATTTGTGAAGGTTGTCGACGATTCCTTCGGCCCTGCGACCGGACGCGCCTGTCAAGCCAGAGAAATGAACCGCGACTTTGGCGCCTTCTCTCGCGAACCTCCATGCTGTCGCCTCACCCATACCTCCATTGCCACCACCGATTATTGCGACGTGATCCGCCAGCGTTGTCTTGAGCGTGCCGTCGTGCGTCGCAGGCGAAGATTGCGGCATTTCAAAGGAGCGTCTGACCTTGCACCTAATAACGTCTAGCGTATCGGTGAAGGAGCGCGCAGGTCGGAAATTCGACCTCGGCCCTCAGCAAACCTTAGGCAAGGTGCTTGAGCGCTCTGTCCGGCACGATGGCATCAGCTTCGGAATACGCTACGAAGCGGTCAACAAAGACCACTTTGCCAGACTTCGCGAGACTTTTCGAGACGCATCCTGCTCCCGGCGCCTTCGCGTGCTGGTGCGTGTATCATCATCGAGCTCGCCCCTTGGCTGGGGACGAGGAGCCACGCTCCGGGGTAAGAAGAGCCGAGAGAAACCGCCAGCGAAGGAGAGAACTTGTCGAGACTCTGGCGCAACCATTAGTCTCTTCGGAGCCGAAGCGCGCATCCTAGGAATCTCGATTGGAAAGGGAAGAAGATTAGTCCTGTCGGGATAGGAGGATTGCTGTAGGGCTAGCGCTGGCCGGGGGGTTCCGGTCGTTCGGCAGGCGGTCTTCGCTAGCCCTTCAGCTCGATGGACAGGATAAGCGAAAGCCCGCCAAGATTTTCCACCGAGTGCGAGCTCCCGTCCGACCACGAGGCCTCTCCCTTCTTCATTCTGACGACCCCAGACTTCCCATCAGGGGAAGTGGTTCTGAGTCTGCTGTTCGTGATTCCGTATGTGAGATTCGGCATGTGAGAGTGCATGGTGAGCTTCTGTCCCTTTCGCATCGCGATTTCTATGACCCGGATCTTGTCGTTCTCGAAGACCACCTTCGCCGACTTCGGCGCAACCTTCAGTATGTGCTCGACCAAATCGTGCTCAGGAACCTCACCGCCACTCGCGTTATTTTAAGATGCAGCCTCGCCTTTCCATGAGCCCCACGCTAGGTGAAGCGGCTCACGCCGATAAGCAGTCACAACTTGCATTGGGCGAGGGGCCGAAACATGATTGAAGGTTGGTAAGACTTAAGTATTACCAGATTCTTACAACTAGTATGTCGACGGTTAAGCTGTCTTCCAAGGGTCAGCTGGTCATACCCAAGAACATGAGAGATAAGCTAGGTCTTAAGCCAGGCGACGCGGTAAAACTTGAGCTTGTTGGGGACAAGAAGGTCGTCATTCAGGCCGGCATGGAACCTCCCTCGGACATCTTTGCGAAAGCCGGAAGCAAGATTGTTGAAGAGGCTCTCCTGGGTTCGCGAGCAAGAGATGAGGAGAAGGTAATAAGGCTCCTCAGGGCTCTCGGCGTGGAGAGTTGAGTTTTCTCTCTCTTGATACAGGCGTGGCTGCTGAGTACATCGACCTCGAGGGGGACCTGCACAGGGAAGCCGAAGCGGTCTTCAGAAATATCGCTGAAGGACGAATTCTTGCGTTCGTTCCCCATGAAGTCCTAGCCGAAACATATCATGTATCCTCTCGGATATACCGTAAGCTAAGTCTCAAAGGACCTGAACAGAGGGCCGGAAAGCTCATCGAATGGCTTTACAAGGCGCCAAACATCTCCATCCCGGAACCATCACTCGAGCTCGACATCATGGCCGGAGACATCAAGGGAAGATTTGGATTGGCTTTGACGGATTCATATGTGCTGGCATCTGCAAAGATGTCGGGAGGGAAGGCGCTCTTCAGGAAGAGGGGGAAGGAGATGGCTAAACGGCTGGATGAATTGGTTAAGGAATACAGTGTGGTATTTCTTGAATAGGTTAGGCGAGCTATCGAAGAGCGACCCATGGCAGGAGGTTTCGGTTGACTCAGCAGCCTTGTCTAGAGTCTCGTGTGCCCCTAGCTCAGCTGGAACAACTAGTCTGAAACGATTGCGAATACGTTATGCTCAGTTCCCCTGACGGTATCCTCAATGTTATGCAGGTAGCTTTTTCCGGCCCAATCGAAGCGTTGACTGAGTAGCTTCCGAGGTAATTGACCTTCAAGTAGTATTCACCAACATCGCTGCAGCAGGTGATGATCCCCGACCCGTTCGTGTTCATCGTCCCCAGGCTTGACGTAGTGTGCGGATTCGGAGGACAATATGGTGCCAGGTGAGCGATTGTGACAGGTACTGAACTGATGGGTTTCCCGCTCGAGCTGTTTAATACGGTCAGTATCAGGTTTCCTTCTGCTAGGATTACGCAGGTCGTGGAATTAGAGTTGGTTGTTACCGTGCTTGTGGTCTGCGTTGTGAAAATCGTAACGCTGTTGCTCTTGAGAAAAGTCCCCGTGGCAATGCCGGCGACGAAGGCGAATGTGATCACGGCAGCCATGACAGCGCCAAGAACTTCGTTCCTCATCTCAGTTTTCCCAGCAGCTAGTTTTGGCGGACCGGCTTAATTATTCTAGTGCCTAGAACAACGGTAATCCTCTAGGATTCAAAGAGGCGAGTTCGTTATCTCAAGCTTCGTTGACCCTCCGCCTGGAATGAGACTGACGAGTCACATCATACTTTACATCAAGCCTGGGGAATAGAACAGGTAGTTGTCCCAGTCTCCCATGGGCTTCGACGAAAGGAACAGGAGTGGGTACTTTATTCTGAAGCCGTGTCTTATGCCTGCGAGGGCTGCCTCCTCGTTTGTTCCTGCAAAAACGATGGTCAATTCCTTGCTTTGTTGTTGTTCTGTCGCAAACCTCAGCGTGGCCTCCAGCGCCCGTCGGAAGGATGACGCCGACCTCACCACGAGGGGGCCCACTCTTCCGTTTCGTCTGAAGAAGGCGTAGCCCTCGAGCCGGTTGTTTCTCTTGAAAAGCAGACACCGCGCTCGCTGGACCTGGGAGAAGAACTCGTTGTGCCAGCCGGGCGGGAAACCGAGGGAGAGTTTGTGAATCTGGCTCAGCCTTGAGAAGATGGGCTGGATGTCTTCACGCTCTTCAACTTCCAGCGTCTCCCCCGCCCCTCTGGACCCAAGGCTTTCGGCGACGCTTTCCCTCGGGGAAGCGGCGAAGTACAGGGGCTGCCGCGGAAGCATTCCAAAACGCATGTACAAGGAGACCGATGACCGGTTGAACGCAGGAGTGATCAAGGTTCGGTTGGCGATCCTGCGACCCCTCCAGCTCCCGAGGGTCCTCTGAATGAGTGTCTTGCCGATGCCCCTGCCTTGGTAAGCGGGCAAGATGAAAAGGTCCGCAAGAAACCAAAGGGTCCCTCGCAGGAAACTGAACGAGTATCCCACTATCGTGTGGTCGTCCTCCGCCACCCAGAACGAGGCCGGCTCCTTCTCGAGCCAGAAGGCGTACTGGGGATTCGGAGGGGAGGTCGAGGTTGGTTCTTCGAAGAAACCGTGCTTCTTGTTGAGGTCGTCGATTGCTATGGCGAAGACAGAGGTGGTTTGGGGTAGGTCTTCAGGCCTCGCCCTCCTGTATTCTATGCCCACTTCTTGGCGCACGCCCTGAGCCTACTAAAAGCATGGCGTGCGAGACTGGCTGAGGCTTCTGATCTCTCCGAATGCGTTTCACGGCGTTTGCCGTCTAGGGACCTGAACCTTCCTCTTCTATCCGCCTCAACGCCTCGTCCCACTTCGGCGGCACACCGGAGCCGGCTACCTTCCACCGGACAAATCTCCTTGCATTGGTTAGCTGTGGTCTGAGGCCCTTCATCGTGTCTGCATGAGGCGCCTTTTGCACGAAGTCTGCGAGTGCTGCCTCGTCCTTCCACACAGAGAGTGTCCAGGCCTTCTTGCCCAGAAGCTGGGCTCGAAGCGAGTAGCCTAGGAGTCCGTTGGAACTCTCCAGTTGACTTTGTATTGCCCTGGTTTGTCGGATGAAACTCAAGATGGCCCACCAGCTCTTGCGTGGAAGGTACGTGGCGAGTGCTAGGTATTCGCGATGGCGGTCAAATTCCATGAGCGACCTCCACGCAACCTCGGCCAAGGTAATCGGGCAGGCCACCGCACCCATAAATCCCTTTTCAAGTTAGAGTGCATTTCGCTGCCGAACAAAGGTTCGTTGCGCCTCCGTGGTAGGGATTAGTGGTGCTCTTCGTCGAACCTTCCGGCAACTTCCTTTGCCTGACGAGTGGCTGCATCCACGGCGTTCATGATGCTCGTCCTGACCGAACCTTTCTCGAGTTCGTAGATCCCTGCGATTGTGGTGCCGGCGGGGGTGGTGACGGCGTCTCTGAGTTCCGCCGGGTGCATCTTCACCCGGTCAAGGAGGTTCGCGGTTCCCGTGAGCGTCTTTATCACAAGCTTGGACGCGATATCGCGAGGCATCCCCACCTTCAGACCCGCGCTAACCATCGCCTCGATGAGAATCGCGATGTAGGCCGGGCCACTTCCGCTGAGGGCCGTTACCGCGTCCATGAGATTCTCAGGAACTTCGAGATACTCCCCGAATGAGCCAAGCACCGACTGCGTCACTCTGATATCCTCTTTCGTTAGTCCGTCGCCAAGTGAATAGGCCGTAATCGCCTCGCCAACCGTGGCTGCGATGTTTGGCATTGCTCTCACGACTTTCGCTCCAGGAAGGGATGATTGGATTTTTCTGATTGAGATGGCCGCCATCAAGGAAATCACCAGCTTTCCCTCGACGAGATCGGCGATTTCTTCCAAGACACCCTTCGCGTCCGCGGCTTTGACCGCGAGGATGATCACGCTGGAATCACGCGCCGCATCCTTGTTAATTCGAGTGACGTGCGTCTTTCCTGACCGAAGATGTTCAATGGTTGAAACGTTTCTCTTCGTGACAAAAACCTTAGTAACGTCGGATAGCTCAGAGACTCGTCTCGCTACAGCCTCGCCAATCTTTCCGGCACCTATCACAGCTATAATCAATTAACCGGCTCCAAGCCAGCGATGTGCCGACTTTTAACAGTCCCAGTTAGCTCGCGCCCGTACCAACCTCTGAACTTCTCTTTCCTGAATCGGTTTCTACTGCAAGGCGACGGTCGGTCGCTCCTGTGTCAGCCTTGAAAGACTCCTCCCCAACTCGGCTGAGGACGAGTTGGATATCAAATCGCCTGACGAAGACCATACTTGGCACGATCTGGGAGTAGAAATCTTGCCCTCGATCCTCTTCTGCTTCTTGATGGGGTAAAATCGATGAGGGAGATGTCTCCCGCCCCCTTGAGCCTAGCGAGCTGCTGGCAGCCGCCCCTTGACCTGATAGGCCCCGATGAGAACCAGAATCGGCGCCACGATATTCAGGAGAGGGATTATCGTGAAGATCGCCCCAACCTTGATCACCGTCTCGTTGTATCGCGACCCCACCCTCCACAGCCCTAGAATCTGGCCTCCGATGACGCCGACCAAGAGCACGACTACTCCGACAGCCAGCAGTGCAAAATCAACGAAGAGCGAGCCAAGAAGCGCTGCGAAGGCGGGCGGCAACCCGCCGCTTGTCGTGGGGGCCTGAGCGATGATGTTGGGTATGCTGCTTACCAGGGAGATGCCGGCAGCGGAGAGCAGGACTATGCTCACCATCTGGACGATCGTTAGCGTCGAGGGTATCGAGAACTTGTCTCTGTCCACCTTGCCGAGCTCGCGGAAGGCAAGGGTCAGGACTCCCACGGAGGCGAGCTGGATCACGGCTGTCACGAATATTATGGCGGAGATGCCCTGAAAGAGGGGCCCCAGGGCTGCGCCGACCTGAGCGGGCGTCGCGTTCGGCTGCAGGCTGAGACTACTCAGCGAGGAGAAGATGGAAACGAAGACGTAAAACCCAACGGCAAACCCCGCGACGGCACCTGCAAGCTGGAGGATGCTGAACCATATGACCTTGCGGAGCGCAGACGATTCCTCCGGCCGGACCTGCATCCCAGTGGCTGGGGGCATGCCCGTGGGGGAGGTCGAGATGCTCACGACCGGAAAGACGGCACCACGTTATTTAAGCGGAGGGTCGAGCTTTGGCTTTGGGACATGATTCAGTTCTGTATCTCCTTGATGAGGTCGGGCTGTAAGTACGACAGGTAGGAGTACCGGCGGATGTTGTGAACATCCCTCTTCAGGAAGGACTCCACCTCCTCGGGCTCACCGATATTCCACTCGTAATCTAATAACAAACTGCCCGTTGTTACCGTGCACAGGGTTCATTGCGCCTCCGCCGGGATATCATCGGCGCGTTGGAAGCCCCGCTCACGCTGTTCGATACTGCAAGGCGCGCGGCAGAGATCCGTCGGCTTCCTTCAGTCGATGTAAGACATCAGCTTCCTTGACGGAAGAACCAGCCCGTAGATGTTCTTAACGTTCGTCACCCCCATCCTGTGCCCCTGGGGGGTTCCAGAAGCGCAGCAATCCTCAACGAGCACTACGTCGTAGTCCCTGTAGTACGCGTCTCTCAGGCTGGCTTCCACGCAGACGTTAGTCTCGACCCCAGAAAACAACAGGGTGTCTATCCCCCTTTTTCTGAGCATTTCATCAAGATTTGTGTTGAAGAAGGCGCTGTGTCTGCTCTTCCTGACCAGAGCGTCGGCCCCGTCCGGCCTGACCTCCTCGGCGATTTCGGCATTCCAGCTCCCCTTCTTCGGCCCGCCCATCCACCCGGGATTGATGCGGAACCTGGGATTCAGTATCCTGTGCTTCTTCCTTTCGTTGGTTTCCTGTGTCCTTTCCGATGCGACCCAGACGACGAGGATGCTACGCCGCTTGCAGAAGTCAATCAGCGTGCGGAGGGGGCGCAATATCTTTCGGTTGTTCTCGATTTTCTTGCCGAGGATCTTGCCGAAGAACCCGTCCCAGTGGACGTATTCGTTTTGGACGTCCACCACGATGAGGGCCGTCTTCCCCGCGTCGAGGGTCAGCAAGACTCGCGCAGCTCCGTAAGCGGTGGGAGTGCACCTTTCTATATATGTCCGCGTCTGTTCAGGTCGCGTGGAAGTTTGATAGTAAGGAAACTGGGCAAAAAGGTCCAGCTCGTCACGCAGAACGACCACGCGGAACTCTCCGCACAGATGGCGGCCAACTGGGGGAGCGGGAAGTTCGGGGCCCTTGAGCCTTACAATGAGATGGTCTTGGCCACGCTGCTTCATGACTACGGCTGGCATATGTGGGACTCGACCCCCGAGATTGACCAGAGGACACGGCAGCCTATCAACTTCAACGAGCTCGATTACAGGAGGCACACAGGATTCTACGCCGAAGGTGTGGCCAGGGTGAGCGACCTCAACACTTACGCGGGGCTGATTGACGTGATGCACGCGATAGGACTCTACACTCAAAGGTATGGGCTGTACCCGAACATGCCGAACCCCGGAGCGCAGCTCCCTGTCCAGGAGTTCCTAACCAAACACAGGGGGATGAGGGAGGAGATGATCAGGAAGCTGAAAACTGCCCGGAAACTCTCCAGATACGCGGAGGAAGATTTCGTCTGGCACAACTACAAATGCCTTCAGATCTTCGACGTCCTTTCGCTTTATCTCTGCTGGATCATGACGCCGACGATGAAGGTCTCTCCAGTGCCGACCACCCCCGGAAGCGAGGACGCCGAACTGACCATCAAGAAGGTGGGGGCAGAAAGGGTGAAGATATCCCCATACCCCTTCAGGGTCGACCCGCTTAGGGTGGTGGTTCCTGCGAGAACGCTTCGGAGCTTCACCTTCGAAGGCAATGAAGAGTTCAGGGCGAAGTTCTACGAGGCTGAAAGAAAGTCTCTAGACTTCGAGCTGATGGCGTGACTCGGCGGCCTACGTAGGGGGGACGCTAGCCCCGGCGATTTCGTTTCCGGCCACCAGGATTCTGCTGAACCCGTCCTCCCCAGCCGTCGGGAGTGGCTGGATGATCGGGAGGGTGACCCCGACATCCAAGTAATTCCTCACGGTCTCTTTCATGTCATCGACGTTTCCAAGAAGGGCGAAGTCGCGTATCACCTCATCGGACAGCATTCTTCCCGCCCCGGCCGCGTCGCCAGAGAGGAAAGTCTTCCTCATCTTCACAAACAGCGAAGGGTCGAGGCCTGCGTCCTCTATGACCCTCGAATACAGCAGCGTCATGAGCATGATGAAGAAGCGATCTCTTCTGATGCGCTCGACGGCCTCTTCGACATTCCGGGCCGGGAGGCAGTAAAGGTTCACCGCTCTCTCAATCTCGTCCGCCCTTCTGTGGAATTCAGAGGCGGCCCGGTCGACCCTGCGTATGGCCTTCCTCATCGTGACGGGGCTCTCCTTGTTGAAGAGGACGCCGTCACCCACCTTCGACCCCAGACGAATCATGAGCGGCCCTCCGCAGGCGACGTAAACCGGTATGCGCACCTTGGGGGTGAAGTCCATCTTGGCACCCTTGACCCGAAAGACCCTTCCCTCGAAGGAGACCTCGCGACCCGCCCACATTTCCCTCATGATGCTCAACGCCTCGTCCAGGGCCCGGACTGGTTTGGAGTTTTCAATCCCCATCTTGGTTATCTGGACGGGGTTCCCCGCCCCGATGCCCAGGATGACCCTCCCCTCGGACAGCTCCTGAATCGTGGCCAGGCTGACGGCGGTGAGCGCCGGATTTCTGGTGTACGGATTGACGACGCCCGTCGCCAGTCTGATGGTCTTAGTAGAAGCGGCGCACGCGGTCAGCGTGGTTATGGCATCTCTGCTGAAATAATTTTCGTGCATCCAGAACGAATGGTACCCGCTCTTTTCAGCGGCCGAGACCCGACCGACGACCTCGCCGATGGCCGCGCTGCCGATCAGGGCCAGACCAATCTTCTGCACGGATATTCCGCCCCTGAGTTTCGGCCTTGATTAATCCCTTTATAGAACGGAGGGAGAATCGAGCGTGTGTTTCAAGGCCACAGGGTCTTCGATTTCCAGACTCACGTCTTTCCCAAGGAATGCGTTAGGCTGATCGAAGGTTCGAAGAGCCCGATGGGGGTCAGGCGCTCCCCAGACGGCGAGCTCTTTCTCGCCGAGGCAGGCGAAGACCGGGGCTTCAACTTCCTGCCTCGGTTTCTCTACGACGGCTTCGAGAAGAGGATGAAGGTAGTGGGCAGGTCGGGGGTCGACGTCCAGGTCCTCTCAGTCCCGGCCCCCGGCGTCGACAGGTTCGGGCCCAAGGTCGCCGGAAGGCTCGCCCGGACGATCAACGACAGCATCGCCAAGCTTTCCGAAAGGTACCCCGACTCCGTCACGGGCCTGGCGAGCGTCCCATTCTCCGACGTGCCCGCTGCCGTCGAGGAGACGCGGAGGGCGGTCGAGGAAAGAGGGCTGAGGGGAATCGAGGCCTTCACAAACATCAACGGGACTTACCTCGACTCGCCGGCGTTCTTCCCGATTTACGAGGAGGCCGTCAGGCTTGGAGTCCCGATTTACGTGCACCCCACCGTCCCCAACATAGCCCCTGCCGTGGGTGCCGAATACAACGTCTCCCTGCTCTACGCCTGGCCCTTCGACACGACGGTCTCGATGACGAGGTTGGCCTTCAGCAGCGTGCTGCGCAGGCACCCGAAGCTTGAGTTCGTCTTCACGCACGGCGGCGGGATGGTCCCCTTCTACAACGTGCGGGTGAGGACTTTGAACGCGGCGTACGGGAGAGAACTCGGTGGCCTCGACTCAAAGGAGCCTTCCTTCGAGAACTTCAGGAAGATCAATATCGACCTGGCAGTCCATTACGCTCCCGCGATGCTCTGCGCGATCTCCTTCTTCTCGGCCAGGAGGTGCGTCTTTGCCACCGACTTCCCGTACGGGAGGCGGGATGGGTCGGAACTGCTCGAACTTTCTATGAAGGCGGTCGCGGAGCTTGACATTGATGACGACGAGAAAGACCGGATCCTGGGTGGAAACGCGTCCAGGATGCTTCACATGTAGCGCGGCAGTCTAGTCCTGCGGAAGCTGCGACACGTCGTACCTTAGCTCGATGCTTCTCTTGAGGACGGGGTCGTCGAGCCTCATCCTGTATCCGTCCGCGCAGACCAGCTTGCCCCCGCTGGTCGGGAAGGTCCCAGAGAAGAGCACCGTCCCCTTCTCCGCCCCGGACCCGCGTAAGAGCTTCTCTGGGGGGAGTATGTCCCCGAGTCTCCCCTGCTGATAGATCGTCTCGCCTTCCTTTTTGGTCATCGTCCAGCAGGTCAGCTTCAGGTCGTCCCAGTGCTCCGCCAGGTCGGCGTACCTCCACGCAGTCGACGATATCATTTTCTGGCAGACCTGCTTTGACAGTCCGACGCTCTGCCTTTCGAGCCACCTGTCGGTGTGGTCGCTGCCGATGGTGACGTACAGCTCGTCAGAGAGCAGTCCCACCCACTCCGCCTCTCCGGAGGTCTCCCTCCCCTTCACTTCGACAGATTTCTGCTCGGCGTCGGTTACCAGGATGTACGGGGCAAGGCGATAGTAGGTCGGGATGCGGTCGGGGACCCTGACACCGAGCTTCCTGAGCTCGTCGATGTGCTTTCTCGCGCTTTCCCTGTCCCTGCTGGTATAGCCCGCGCAACAGAGGCTCTCGACCGTGAAGGGGAGCTCCTCTCTCCTCCTTCCTCCGACGCCCTCGACGGACAGCGAGATTCGTTTGGGCATCTAGACTTCCTTGCGCTTCAGCCCGAAGTGTCTGAACTCGATGGTCGTGCAGCCGTCCGCGCTAGAATACGGTCCGTGCTTCATTTCGGGGTTCCTGAAGGCGAACATCCCCTGCCTGAAGGTCCTCTTCAGCCTCTTGTCTGTGAGCGAACCCTCGAGGATGTACACTTCCTCGTAGAAATCATGAGTGAAGACTTCCAAGGTCTCGGCTCCAGGGTCGAAATGCAGCAACCTGATGTACGCCCCCGACTCGCTGTCGCGGCTGAGGATCTTCTCGGAGACTCCCTCCCCGACCCGACGCCAGGGGATTTTCGAGGTAGTTGAGAACTCCCTGTCCCGCCGCCGCCTCCTCCTCAATCCGAGGGCGTTCCGAAGTCTGCCTACTAAAATCTGCTTTGGCTTTCAGATTTCTTAGCCGAGGCTGCAGCGGAGGCGATAGCTTAATGAATTGTAACCTCTTCCGCGACTCCGTGGAGATTTCGGATGCGAAGAAGGTTGTTTCCGCTGCCCTAGAGAAGGGTCGGCAGATGAACTTCCAGATAGCTGCCGCCGTCGTCGATGTGAGGGGTAGCGTCCTCGTCGCCGAAAAAATGGAAGGGGCGTCTGCACTGACCACCCAGCTAGCCGAGGGTAAGGCGGCCGCGGCGGCCCTCCTCGGGAGGAGCATAAGGGACCTGTATCAGAGCATACAGGAGAACCCGGCCTTCTGGGTTGGTGTCTCAGGGTTGACGGGCTGGAGGTTACTCTTCGGAAAGGGAGGAGTTGTGATCCGAAAGGATGGCAAGGTCGTCGGGGCGGTGGGGGTCAGCGGGGCCCGGGCAGACGAGGACGACGTGGTAGCGGAGTCCGCGGCTAACTCGATTCAGTGATTCGCAACCAGAGGGTCCGACTGCGCTTTTATACAACGGATTCTCCATATGCATATGGAGCTCCTGACGGTCGAGGGAGTTAGGAAATCCTTTCGCGCGCTCGTGGCGGTTCGCGACGTATCGCTGGAAATTCATTCGGGCGAGATCCTCGGTCTGATAGGACCGAACGGCTCGGGGAAGACCACGCTCCTCAACATGATCGCTGGGACGTACAAGCCGGAGAGAGGCAAGATCTTCTTCCAGGGGCGGAGAATTGACGGCAGGAGGCCCGACCAGATCTGTCGCGCCGGAGTCGCGAGGACCTACCAGCAGGTCAAGCCCTTCCTTAACGAGACTGTACACGAGAACCTCCTGCTCGCGGCGCTCCACTGCGAAGATTCGGGAGGCTCGGAGGAGCGGGTGGCGCGGTCCCTTTCGGTGACGGCTCTCGAGTCGATGGAGGGAGTCCAGGTGGCGGCTCTCCCCCTGATACACAGGAAGTGCGTCGAGCTGGCGAGAGCCCTGACAACAGGCTGCAAGCTAATGCTGCTCGACGAACCGATGGCCGGCCTGAACCCGACGGAGGTCTCGCAGTTCAGCGAAATAATCAGGAAGATCAACTCGATCGGAGTCGCGGTCCTGCTCATAGAGCACGTCATGAGGGCGATAATGGCTCTATCGAACAGGATAGTCGTCCTCGACCACGGAGAGAAGATCACCGAAGGCAAGCCGTCCGAGCTCGCGAACGACCCCAAATTGGCGAGAGTCTACATGGGTACGGAGTAATGCTGAAGCTCAGCGGCGTGAACAGTTTCTACGGGCAGCTCCATGTCCTGTGGGACGTGAGTCTAGAGGTGGCCGCTGGCAAGATCACCGGTCTGATCGGCCCCAACGGTGCGGGGAAGAGCACCCTCCTCAAGACGATACTCGGAACGGTAGCGCAGCGGTCCGGCGAGATAGAATTCAACGGCAAGAGGATAGAAAGCCTGCCGACCAGGGAAGTCGTCCAGGCGGGCATCACGTACGTTCCCGAGGGGAGAAGGGTCTTCCCCGAAATGACAGTAAGGGAGAACCTAGAGCTCGGAGCGATGACCCGAAATGCGCGTTCTCAGAAGCAGAAGAATCTCCACGAGGCGTTGGAGCTGTTTCCCATCCTGAAGGAGAGACAGCACCAACTCGCGGGGACGTTGAGCGGAGGGGAGCAGCAGTTGCTCGCCATCGCCCGAGGCCTTATGGGAGCCCCTCAGCTGATGATGATCGACGAGCCCTCTCTCGGGCTCTCCCCTGCCGCCATGTCGACCGTCTTCAAGACGATAACTGAGATCAACGGCCGCGGGATGACAATCCTGATAGTCGAGCAGAACGTGCCCCGGCTGCTCGCAATCTCTTCGCACGTCTACATTCTGGAGAACGGCCGGGTCGTCAACCAGGGCACTTCAGCCGAACTGAGTCGGGACGGCTACGTGATGAAATCTTACCTGGGGATGTAACGAGCGCGAGTCTGCGAGCAGGTCATCATCGATCCTGCTGGGGAGGCGCCGCCGGTATCTTCTTAATCTGAAGACGACCCGTCAGCACTCTGTCGGGTCTGGCATTGGCGAACCTCCGAAGGAATCTCACCTGGAGAAGGCCCTGGGGGAAGAAGAGGCCGGCTACCACGAGAAGGAGGCCGATGTAAACGAGCGGGCCGAAACTCAGCGTGGGAAAGACCGTCGCCACGGCGGAAGGTAGCGTGAGCTTCAGGCCCGTCAGTAGGATTACTCCAACCAGCGGGCCGATGAAGATTCCTGTACCGCCTATGACCGCAGCGGTCACAGGAAGGAGTCCGGTCCCCAGCCCCAGCAGGTTCTGAACGCTGACGTACCCGATGTACAGTGCGTAGATTCCACCCGACAGCCCGGCAAAGAAACCGCTGAGGCAGAAGGTGATCTGTTTGGCCCGGAAGGTGTTGACGCCCACGCTCTGGGTCACGCCCTCGTCTTCCCTGATGCTCCTCAGTGTGAGACCAAGCTTCGACCTCCCTATCGTGAGGTGGACGAGAAGGGCGACCATCAGAAAGAGAGTCGAACCGATGAAGAGCGGCAATGCTATCTGCGGCGTCGACGCGTTGACGTGGAACCCTATCTGCCCGCCCGTGTATTCGGGGAGGTTTACGTCGAACATGTACAGCAGGATTACGAGGGCCAGCGTGCCTATCGCGAAATATCCTCCCCTGAGCCTCATAACGGGATAGCTTGTGACGAGGGAGAACGCCACGGAACTCGCCCCTGCGAGGAGAAGCGCGAGAAACAGATTCAGCCCACCGTTGGCCGCGTACACGAACACGTAGCCGCCCACGGCTAGCTGCGCCCCGAAGCCCAGGTTGTAATAGCCCGTGTACCCCGAGAAGTAGTCGAAGCTGAGAGCCATCGCCCCGAAGACCATCACCTGCTGGATGGCGTCGAAGAATAACACGTTCGCAAAGGAAATCGTCAGCGCGCTCAGAGCCGCCAACGAGATCATGGTCCACAGCAGGTAGCCGCTGTAGAGCCCCGGCTGGATCCGGGAATCCCACTTGACCATACTGAGAATCTTGGATTTGATCGTCCTACCTCCTCAGGAGTCCTCGAGGCCTGACGATCAAGATGATCAGAAGCATCACGAGCGGTACTGCGTCCGCCCACGCTCCTCCCTGTACCCCGATGATCTCGAGGACGATTTCGGAAACCGCCACCGAAACCCCGATCAGGAACCCGGCCAGAAGCGCACCGTAGAAGCTCGCGAGCCCGCCAAGCACGATAACGGTCAGGGCCTGAATCGTGAAAAGCAGACCGACGTTCGCGTCGATGTTGGTAGTCATCACTTCCACGGTCCCCGCGAGCGCGGAGAGGGCTATTCCTATCGCGAAGGTCACCGTGGAGATTCTGAACGTGTCTATCCCGAGCATGATCGCCACCTCCCTGTCCGCCATTGAGGCCCGCATCAGTGAGCCAAGGAAGGTCCTGTAGACCAGAAGACTCAACCCAACCGCGATGCCTATGATCGCGATGAACGAGAGCAGAAGGACCTCGTTCAGCGCGAAGCCGAAGATTTGAACGGTCCCCGTGACGAACAGCTGGACGGTGTAGTACGGGTGTCCGCTGACGGATGAAAGCGTAGTGCCGAGCCCCTCGATCAGGTTTGAGAGACCCAGCGTGACAAGGATGCTCGCCGCGGTGACAACCTCCGGGGAACGGGCCGAAGTGGGCTTTTTCATCAGATAGCTGAAGCCCGTCCCGATGAGCGCGAACATCGGAATGACGACCAGCACGCTCAAGAACGGGTTGACCGAATAGAAGGAGAAGAGGAGGGTCGTCGTCACACCTCCGAGGAAGAGAAAGTCCCCGTGCGCGATGTTGAGGACCCTCGACACCCCGTAGATGAAGGTCAGCCCCACCGCGAGTAGGGAGAGAATCCCACCGTGGAGCAGTCCGCCTATCAGGATGTTGATTACCGCTTCAGCGGTGGGCAGTACCAATGTGGAACAACAGCAAAGATTTGCTAGTAGATGATACTTCAGAAGTATGGATTAGGGACGCTATTATTCTCTCTATTCCCAACTTGGCCCATGATGCTTGCAAGCGATATAAAGATAATTCCTCGCTTCTCAGATTTCCCCCTTCGATCGGGTGAATCCAGACAGTCCTTTCGTCTCAAGAATCCGGGCCGACCCCCGTGCCTCGGTGCAGGAGGAGGAACCAATAAATATGCACGGGTGGTCTTAGAGCACCCTAAATGACGTCGGTCGTATCCCAGAAAAGAGAGAAGCTGGATGCCCTCCTCGACGACGCCGAGAAGAGCATAAGCGAGGGCCGCGTCCCGCTTCAGATGTTTTCAAACCCCGACGTTTTCGAGCTGGAAACGGAGAAGCTCTGGAGCAGAGTCTG
>VBPQ01000236.1 GCA_005877185.1 Nitrososphaerota archaeon | reverse complement strand
GGATACTGCTCTCCTCTCGTTCGACGATGTCCACATCGCGAGGGAAGACCTCCTGGGGCAGGAGGGGAAAGGGCTTCACGTCGCTTACTCCGCCCTCCTCAACGGACGCCTCGGGGTCGCCTCGGGCTGCTTGGGTGTGATGGAAGACTGCCTGAATCAGGTGAAGGAGAGGGCCACCACAAGGGTTCAGCACGGCAAGCTCATCGGGAAACACCAATTGGTTCAGAGGCACATCGCTACCATCGCCTCAAACCTCGAGTCCTCTCGTTGGCTCGTCTATCGTGCCGCGATGAAGAAGACCGAGGCGGAGAAGAGCCCATCCGACGCGAGTCTCCGCCTTGAAGCGGACAGACAGACAGCGATTGCGAAGTATGTCTCCTCCAGGCTCGCGTTCGACTCGGCGGATAGGGCGGTGCAGGTCTTCGGAGGCTTTGGGTACTCGACGGTCTCGCCCGTGGCCAAGCATCTCGTTGACAGTAGAGTCGCGAGGATCTATGAGGGTACGGACGAGATAATGGAGCTGAAAATCGCCTCCAGCATCCTCGGGAAGGGATTCGAGGCTTACCGGTGAGCAGGCGGGAAGATATGCAGCTTCATCTTACCGGTTCGACCAACATCAACGCGAAGAGGGAGAGGGTCTTTCAACTCCTGACAGACCCAAATTTCATCGCCACCACACTCCCCGACGCCGTGGAGGTGGCTGTCCTCGACAGGGAGAGCCTCGAGGCGAAACTGAAGGTGAGGGTCGCCCTCATCTCTAGCAGTGTCAAGGTCCTGCTCAGGGTCGCAGACAGGGTGCCGCCTGCCAGCGCAAGACTCCTGGCAGAGGGGTCGGGGAGCGGAAGCACCCTGAAGATTAGCAGCACGTTCAGCCTCGAGGGAGATGGCACCACCAAGATGAGCTGGGTCGCGGACGCCGAGATAAGCGGCCTGATGGCGGGGCTCGGCTCGATCGTCCTCCGAGGGTTTGCGGAGAAGAAGGTAAGCGAGATCTTCGCCGGGATCACGAAGGGCATAGAGGGGGCAAGCCGGTAATGGCCAAGCTGGCTGAGGCTACCTTCGAGAGGGCCGTCGAGGTTCTGAGGTCGAACTCCACGAAGTGGGGTGTCAGGGCATCAGCCTCCTACTACAACCAGGTCTGGGCGAGGGACTCGTTCATCTCGTTTCTCGGTTCAAACATGCTCGAGGACGTATCTCTCCTCTCTACCAGCAGACGGACCATCGACACCCTCGCGAAAACCAGGTCGCCGCTGGGACAGATTGCCGATTTCTACAATCCCGATGCGGAGCGGGCCGAGTTCGGCTTCTCCGGGGCGACGGACTCGTCCACATGGTACATAATCGGTCTCCTGAACCTCTTCCACTACACAGAATCACGGAGCCTCCTCGGGGAACCGCTCGATGCCGCTCTCGATGCTTACCGGTGGCTTAGGTATCAGGACGCGAACAATACCTGGCTGATTGACAGTCCCCCTGGCGCTGACTGGATGGACGCAGCGATACGGAGGACAGGAAAGACACTCTACAACAACATCCTCTTCTTGATGGCTACGAGAGCCGTAAACCAGCTCAGCGATCTCGCGGGAAAGAAGATCGAAGGGTCTGTCCGGCTGGACGAGG
>VBPQ01000042.1 GCA_005877185.1 Nitrososphaerota archaeon | reverse complement strand
CCGAACCTCTACTCCCACCACTCTGGCATGAAAGTCCTTGGCTGCCGTTATCAGTATTCTGCCGTCGCCCGAGCCGAGGTCGAACACCATCTCTTCTGGCATTACAGAGGCCAAGGTTAGCATCTTTGGTATGATGTCTTCTGGAGTCGGGACGTATGGTTCGGTATAATTCATTCATGCCAAGCGGTCTCTTCCCTTAGATAAGCATCGAGGTGGCAGGGTTCGCGCCGTGAGCTGTTCGTCAAGACTGTAGATGAAATCGAAACGTGGAGCCTAAAGGAAGTCCGCATCCCCAGACGCCTGGGCTCCTCGGAATTGAAGCCTCCTGAGAAAGAATCCTGAGTTGGGGAGGGGCGACCTGAAGAAATGCCTGCTGGCGAACCCTCCTGGGAGCCGGTAGGGCGCTATCTCTTACGTAACAAAAAGTAGGAGGTGGACCCATCTGCCCTCAACCACAGGATGTGGTTGTACAAGCCCGATGAGCGCCTTATGTGGTTGCAGGTTGGGAAGCAGCCGGAGCCGCCTTCTTGGTTGTCTTTCGCTTGGGAGCCTTCTTCTTGACCTTCTTCTTCAATCTCGCCATGTGATCGTAACCTTCTGCGTTGCTTAAATTCTTTGCAGCTCGCTAGCGGCCCTGTCAAGCCTTCGGTTGGTCGAGCGCTCCGCGAAGCCTACGTCAACCGCAGACTTTACAGACCTTGATTCTAAGAGAAGAGTAGTACCAGGAATCGCTAGTTTTTGGATTTATTACTTTCTCGCTGTTCGTACTTGCGGAGTCGGTTTAGCTCGGCAATCTTTTCCTTGTATTCCTTCTTCTTCTTCCTATTTCCTTGTGCGCGCGCTTGGTCGTATAACTTCCTCAGTTTCGCTTCTTCTACTTCGTAATCGGACAACTTCGGAAGTGCCGTCGTTGCGCCATAATTATCTCTTTCAGGTCAGGGTCGCAGACTACACGCTGAAGATTCCTCATCGTTGTACTGCATACCCGAAGGCCATAGGTTCTACGTGCTTCCTCTGGGAAAGATCGTTCTTGAACTAATGCGGTACTTAGCTTGTTGAACATGTACATTCACTGGTGTAATTATTACAACCGGTACAAACTAGAACAAGGCTTCCTTTAGTTCTCATCTCCACCGCTTTTTTTCTACATTTACTACAACGAACCAACTCTAACACAGATTGTTTTTACCGCCTTACCTGTAGTAAGGCACCGCGACCTTCTCCATCGGGTTGCTCTCCTTGGAAGACCTCACTTTCTTGTCTGCCTCTTGGAAGTGCTCGTAGGTTACGATCGGTTCATACAGGTGCTTCTTCGCGTCCTCGGGCCTCGGATACTTGGCGATGTAGGCTTGCAGAACTATCGAGACTGCCGTGTTCACCAGTGCAGCCAAGTCCGCTCCGCTGAATCCCACGGTCATCTCAACGAGACGTCCGACCTCTACCTCCTTTGAGATCGGCTTCCCCTTCATATGTATCTGGAGTGTCTGTTTCCTCGCGTCCTTGTCGGGGAGAGGTATGCTGATTATCTTATCGAAACGCCCTGCCCTCAAAAGTGCTGTGTCGACCATGTCGATCCTGTTGGTTGCAGCTAGTACAACGACCCCCTGAAGCGCCTGTATTCCGTCGAGCTCTGTCAGAAGCTGACTGACGACTCGCTCCGTTACCATGCTGCCCCCGCCCATCCCTCTCGTTGGCGCGACCGAATCAATCTCGTCGAAGAAGATTATGCAAGGAGCGGCTTGTCTTGCCCGTCTAAAGACCTCTCGCACTCCCCTTTCCGATTCACCCACCCACTTGCTGAGCAACTCTGGGCCCTTAACGCTGATGAAGTTCGCTTCGCTTTCTGTCGCCACCGCCTTTGCCAGTAGCGTCTTTCCTGTCCCCGAAGGACCAAATAGAAGGATTCCCCTTGGCATGTTGTAGCCGATTGTCTTGTAGAGCTCAGGATATCTCAGTGGCCACTCTACCGCCTCTTGGAGCTCCCTCTTGACGCTCTCCAGCCCTCCGATCTCATACCACTTCACGTCTGGCGTTTCAAGAAACACTTCTCTCATTGCGGATGGCGTGATATCTTTCAGAGAGTTCTCGAAGTCGTCCCCTGTGACAATCAGTTTGTCGAGTATCTCGGGGCTTAATTTCGCTTCCTCCAGCTTCAGCTCTGGTAGCACCCTTCTGAGAGTCTTCATTGCAGCCTCTTTGCAAAGATACTCGAGGTCAGCCCCGACGAACCCGTGCGATACCGAGGCGAGCTTCTCAAGGTCAACGTCCTGCTCCAGTGGCATGTGACGCGTGTGGATCTGCAGTATCTCGTATCTTCCCCTCTTGTTCGGGACCCTAATCTCGATCTCCCTGTCGAACCTGCCCGGTCTTCGGAGAGCGGGGTCTATTGCGTTGGGGCGGTTGGTAGCGGCTATCACTATGATTTTGCCCCTTGCTTCGAGACCATCCATCAGGGAGAGGAGCTGGCTGACAACTCTCCTCTCGACTTCTCCTGTTACCTCCTCGCGCTTTGGAGCTATCGAATCAATTTCGTCGATGAAGATGATTGTAGGAGATTTCTCCTTGGCCTCCTTGAATATCTCTCTGAGTCTTGCCTCTGATTCACCGTAGAACTTGCTCATGATCTCCGGACCACCTATCGGAATGAAGTGAGCGCTGCTCTCAGTAGCTACGGCCTTTGCAAGAAGTGTCTTGCCGGTTCCCGGAGCACCGTAGAGGAGAACTCCCTTCGGTGCTTCAACACCCAACTTCTCGAAAATCTCCGGATGTCTCAGCGGGAGCTCGATCATCTCCCTTACCTTCTGAATCTCGTCCTTTATGCCACCGATATCTTCGTAAGTAACTTGAGGTACCCCCCTCGGAGCTTTGCCCTTCTCCGAAACGACGAAGACCGTTCTCTGAGTTATCAGCGCTGCATCTGCGAGAGGACTTACTCCGATAACTTGGAAAGTGAGCCTCCCACCGAAGTAGGGTACAATCACGTTATCCCCCTTCGTAACCGGGACGCTCTCGAGGGCATCCGCCAAGTATCTCTCGTCGATAGGCGGTACCGCATCAAGTGGAGCGACCACAACCTTCTCTGCTGGTGGGGCCTTGACTTTCCTTACGATGACCATGTCACCGATAGCGACGCCAGCGTTGTTCCTGATGAGACCGTCGATCCTTACCATTCCTTTGCCCTCGTCCGAGGGGTAGAGAGAGAAGCACTTCGCGACTGTGCGCCTCTTTCCTTTGATATCAATTACGTCTCCCGTTGACGCGTCCAACCCGTCCATCGCGTCATAGTCTAGCCTTGCCACACCCCTACCTACATCGCGAGTGTATGCCTCGAGAACCTTAACCTGGACTTGCTGCTGGCTCACGCGTTTATCACCATCAGACAGCTCTGACCTTCCTGCCAACCTATTAATCCATCAGTTGTCTGTTGCTACCATGGGCTTGGGATTATGGCCAAGATAGCATCTTTCATGAGTATTAACTTGACGAGCTACTCTAACCTCTCGTTGACCCTCGTTTTTCTTCGGGGCGACGTGATAGGAACCAGGAACTGGAGCAGGATTAGAAAGTTGTATTACGGACTAGTCAGAAAGCAAACTTGGCGGCAGCGATGAGGTGGTTTTGTATATGAGGGAGAGGATGAGCTGAAAGTGCACATAAGCAGGGTTCACGGAGCCCGAAATCGTGACCGGAGAGCCTGGGTATCTAGGCCGATGAATGGATTCCTAAGACCTTATTCATAGACGTAGCGAATTTTTGGTATGAAGCCTTGAAGCTTTCATTCCGGGGCCAAAAAGGGCAAGGGCTCAGGAAGAGCGCGACCATCTGCGTCATCGCTAGTGGTAGGTGCGCTTTGGGGCAGTTCTTAGCCGGGAGAAACCGAATCTGCTCATCGCTGTGCGCAGGACTGCGCCGTCCTACCTGTGTTTCAACCTGAACAAGAGCCCATCCGCTTTGCCGTACGGGTAGAGTTTCACGTCCTCAGGTTTGACTTTTATGCGCGGATGAACGTCCTTCAAGTAGGAACAAACCACAGCCGTTGCTTCTTGCGCTCTTAGCCGGCTCCCAAAATACTCGCCGATTGTGAAGGGACCAGGAAAGTAGTCCTCCAGCTTTCCGTTCGAACCAACAATGAAGATCATGTGCGCTATCAGCTTATCCTCCGCAGGAATCCTGTACAGCGAAGCGTAGACTACCCGCTTGTGGCTCGGCTTCTTCATGCTCTTACCTGTTATTCTGCATCACCTGACAATCGTCTTGATTCTGGAATGAAAGGGGAGGGGAAGGCGGTCTTTTCATGGATTTGATGTAGATGTCTAGCTCTTTAGCTTGTCGGCAGACCGCAGCTTGCTTTTTTCTCTGAAGATACGGGCACGCGATGAATGGTACCGAACGCCGCGCGATTCCCCAATCTCTCTCCTAACGACCTTCATCGTATCGAAGATGTACCCCGGAACGATGTCGATGTCGCCGTAATCGCATGCGTTGAGGTCGTCAAACGGGTTCGCGTCCACGAACGAGTTGTAGGGACGAAGGAGCCTAGAACCCTGCCTTATGGCACTCGGCCCGAACCTGGCGCCGGGTCGGTAGGTGGTGGCTGTGTCGAACGGGACTCCCACGAAGACTGCCTTGACGTCTCTGAGGTCCTGAGAGATGGGAAGTCTCCCAAAGGTCGAGAATTGCGTGAATCTTGGAGACTTTAGGGCGTCTCTCTGTCTCATGCTTCGACTCTGCTTTGCGAGTCAGCTTATGAAAGGGTTTGCCATCGAACCCCTTCAACTAGGTTTTTATCCTAGACATTGGGTCGGATGGGAGAAAACATGGTTTCTGAACCTGGGGAGAACGAGCCTGAACCCGAGGAGATGGAGTCGGGAGCCGGGGAGGAGTTGGAGTCGGAATCTGAGGACGAGTTGCAGTCTAAACCTGAGGAGAAGAAAGTGCGACCTGAACCTGAGCAGAAGGGAGTGCAGTCTCAACCTGGAGAGGTGATTCTCACACAGGAACAATCTGTAGACAGGGGGAGCGGAGGAAAGGAACAGGAGGGAGGGTTCGGCGCGGGGCTGATGGAGGGAACGCTGGTCCTGACAAATAAGAGACTCGTTTTTGTTACCATGGGGGAGGCGGAGGAAGACCTCTCCGAGCCAACGGACTTCAACCCTTTTGGAAAGCTGAAGTTGTTCTACTCAGACGCGGAAGACCTCAAATCAATACCCGCCGACCCTGACAACCTCATCGTCCCGCTCGCCTCAATCACCTCAGTCAAGGGGCAGAAGGGGAACGGTGCCAAACCCAAGCTCGAGGTCAAGTGGCTGGACGGGAGAAGGGAAAGAAGGGTTGA
The DNA here is from genome assembly GCA_005877185.1 of Nitrososphaerota archaeon. Taxonomy (GTDB): domain Archaea; phylum Thermoproteota; class Nitrososphaeria; order Nitrososphaerales; family Gagatemarchaeaceae; genus TA-13. Next base: position 3,335 of record VBPQ01000042.1, on the reverse strand, counting down.
GTTCTCTCAGAGATTGACTGGGAAGAGAACAAGGAACCTCGACGATTGGGCGCGGACGGTGGAGAAGTTGAGGAAGGGAAAGCAGCCGTTGATATCCCTGCCGAAGGCTCCTGGAATCGACACCCTCCAAGGTCAGGTTCTGCGCGTGCTCTCGGACTCGCAAGAGAAGGGGATCTTAGCAATCGAACATCTCGTGGAGGACGCATTCAAGATTGATCTGGACCCTGACAAGGTGAAGGTCGCGAGTGAAAAACTCACCTCCGCCGGCTTGGTGAAGCGGCGGCGTGATGCAGGTGGCGAGAGTTTCTACCATAAGCTCTCACCGCTAGGCGATGACAATCTTTCCGCTTAGCTTCTGGAAAGACGACCCGGGCTCGGAGAGGTAGAGGGAGGCACTCCGGTCCCCAAGGCCCTCCCGCCAATCTTCCACTTCTTGTGAGGGCCGCTGATGCAGTCGTAGACGTGACGTACGTCATCCCCATTCCTCTCTCCTAGGAGCTCGACCCTCCTCGCACCAAAGTCGGATGCGCCCTCCTCCTCTTCCGGCCCGGGGCAGCATATCGACCAGTCTGACGAGGAGCTCGTAGGGGACGACCTTGCCGCCCGGTACGTTTACTTCATCTCTCCTGGCGAGCCCCAGCTTCACGAGAAGTGCGAGACTCTTGGAGAATTCCGGGGAGAAGGCGACGACGAAGTTCGTCTCCCTTACCCCCTTCCCGATGTTCTGCGGAAGGGTGGCGAGTTCAGAGTGGAGGATGTAGTAACCCTCCACCCTCCCCACAGGGTCGGGAAGGACGAACTCCTCTCTGACGGAGAGGCCAGGAACCTCCTTCACCCAGCCGTCCCTCAATATCACGGCTGGTAGACAGGCCTCATCGAGGATGGTCCTGAAGGACTACGGCGGGTTGAAGGGGCCCGGGGCCGGTCTCGTAGACACTCCTCCCACCCGTATCTTGACCTCTCTGACGCGCGAAAGTCTCTTCGCGCCGCAGGCTGCCATCAGGTTGGTGACTCCGGGGGAGCTCCCCAACCCCAAGATGCATGTGTGGTCCCTGCATCTTTGGCCTCGGAATCCAGCGCGAGCTGCCTCAGCGTCATGTGGTAGAGGCCCCCCGAGGTCGAGTTAGTGGACTCCCGCGGATGGGCGCCCTCATCACATCCAGGTTCAGCTCGTACCATGTCGAGTTGATTACGGCGTCCCAGCCTGACATGCGCCTCGACAGCCCGGAAGCGTCCCTTGCGTCAACCTCGACTAGCTCGACCCTGTCGTCGGAGAGCCTCGCAGCCACTTCGCGTACCCTCTCTAGCCTCAGGTCCGCCAGACCGACGCTTTCGACCCCTTCGCTGTCCAGGAGGTCATGGAGGCTGACCCCGGCATCGCGCCACCTCCGCCGAGAAGAAGGATCTTCATCGGTGTCGACCCAGTGCGCGGGCTCCACCTGTCCATGGGTGTTCGCATCCCGGTAAGGAGTGTCTGGCTCGCGTGCTCACCGTTCCCTGATTGACTTCGCCGGAACCACACGCCCGAGCTCCCTCTGACGCTCCCTGAAATCGGGGAGGAGAGAGCCCAGTTTCTTCTTGAAGGCGGCGGAGTGGTTAGGCACCGTCAGATGAACCAGTTCGTGATAGAGGATGTACTCGCGGAGCTTCTCGGGAAGCGCGATGAGCTGCCAGCTGAAGGAGAGCCTGCCCCCCTGCGTGCAGTAACCCCAGTTCCTCATCTCCCGCACGTCCGCGCGGTGATAGTTCACGCCTGCCCTGTTTGCCAATTCGGGGAGTAGCCTGACAACGTAGTTGGACGACTCCTTCAGAAACCACCGCCTGACTAGCTCCCTGACCCTGGTCCTGTCGGTCGCCTTCACGACGACCCGCTCCCCCGCGACGGGGAACAGTCCTTCCACCCCCGAAGTCTTCTGAAAATCCACCCTCAGGCGGCGCCCGTCAAACATGACCGAGTCGCCGGTGAGAACGTGTTCTCCGCCGTTGAGCCGGTCGTACTCTCCCAATATCCACTCACTCTTCTTCTGGATTGCTTGCTCCACATCGACCGACCTCCCTCTGGGGAGGACGACCTCCAAGGTCAAGTCGGGCCTGAACCGGAAGTAGGTGTACCGTCTGCTCGCTCCTCTGACCACCGTGTAAGCGATTCTTCCTCGGCCGAGTTCTATTGATGGCAAGCGGACCCTTCTGGCGGCCGAAGTAAATAACTCGTTATGGCTCTCTCGCCGCTTCGCGACGATGACCTTCCGATAGCCTCCGTTATCCGTCGAGTCGTAATTAAGACTATAAAGGATGGCCTCTTCGTCGAAGGCTATGGAGTTGTCCGAGGTGCTCGCTCGGCGTCGCGCTTGTCGGGAGTTCCGCGAAGACCCCGTTTCCAGAGAATTGATGGACAAGCTGACGTATGCGCTCAAGCTAGCTACAACTGCATGCAACGCCCCTTACAGACACGCGATCGTTGTCGACGACCAGAGGATAATTAGGGCAATCAAACTCGTCTCTCCTTCCCTTCTCGCAAACCCTCCCGTGCTCTTGGTGATCGTCACCGACCTGAAGGAGGCCATAGAGAAGACCGGGCCGCTCGCAGAGCGAAGCTCGTACATCGATAGCGGTGCGGCGGGACAGAACGTCCTTCTCGCCGCAACCGAACTCGGGTTGGGTTCCCAGTTCACCATGATTCCCGCGATGGCCGGGATCAGGGAGATCCTCCAGCTCCCCGGTCATTACCGGGTCGACCTGATCATTCCCATCGGGTATCCCCAGAACTCTGCCAAAGAGTGTCCGGGCCAGGAAGGGGGCAAACAGAGGCTACTACAGTAGCAGCACAAAACCAAGAGCTATAGGAAAGCAGACTGGCAAGTATGTCTATTGTCGTTCCTCGTAAACTCGTGGAGTTCCCAAGCGAAAGGCGAATCCTAATGGTCTACAAATTCCGCTATAAACTACTGCAATTATGTAAGTGCGGCCACACTAGGCAGCAGCACTTCCCCAGATATCTCGGATCAGGAACCTGCCTCTATTCATACCTTTGCGGTTGTCAACAATTCAGAAAAGCAGAAGAGAGGCCACGCAGAAGCACAACGAATCGAATTCCGGCCAAAACTCGTGGAAGGAGAGTCTAGCCGCACCGACGTACTCGGCCAATAAGGCGTAGCCGCAAGAGTCGAGTTCCGAAAAGCCCGGTGATATCTCCGAATCCGACCCTTCGCCCGGCGCTTCCTTCGAGTCCCCCGCACGAGTTCGCCGGACTTCTAGAAAAGGGGCCTCCAAAACGGACAGAAGGCCAAAATTGCAGATATCGCAGTTGTGACATCAGTCAGACGGACAGAAATCAT
>VBPQ01000041.1 GCA_005877185.1 Nitrososphaerota archaeon | reverse complement strand
GTGGCTCCTTTCGTCTTCTTCACCCGGACTGTCGGGAAGATGTCGAGCTGCTCGCACAGGATGACGAGTCCGTTCGCCAGGTCTCTGCTAGAGGTGCCCAGCAGAAGCTCCGACCCCTCGTCCTCCCATCCTTCCCCGTCCAGAAAGCCCCGCAGGAACGCAATCTTCGAGGCGTCGGGCATCGCGAACGCAAAGCCAGGGACCCTCTTGTACCTCGCCTGGGACCCCTTCCCTGCCTCTACGCGCCTGCTCACGGTGGCCAAAGAGAGCATCGAGACGAACGCTTTACTGAAAACCCGCAGCTCGGTCAGTCCTCGCTGCACCCTGGTCGAGGTGGCAAGTCCCATCGAGCTCACGAGCCTCTCGCACCTCTCAATCAGCGGCGCGTCTTTGTTGTAGATGGAGGCGAAGCCCTTGCCCACATATCCCTCCGCGACGAAGAAGCCCAAGAACCAGGAGAATTCCTCGTCGAGCGCGATTCTTTGCGGCGCCGTTACCTGCACGGTCTCCCGTCCGGCCATCACGACGCCCCTCTCCGTCAGCTTGGCTCCCGGGACGAGGTCGGCGACCGCGACCTCCGTGAGCGGGGCGCTTTCAATCTTCGGGATTCGGCGCATTATCGGGATTCTTGTTCCTATTTTGACCTGACTAGCTTTCACCTCATTCTCGTCCGTTATGAACGAGTGCTCCGGGGTCGCCCTTATCGTCCGGTTCCTCGACGTCGTGACCTCGACCACGTCTCCTTTGTGCACTGACCGCGCGATAGCATGCGCCCTCTTCCACGACACTCCGTCCGAGAGCCTGTCGATTGAGACGACGCGGAGGTCGACCCTGTTGAGGACGATTGTTTCCCATTGGCCTTCGTCCAGCCTCACAGGATGCCTGCGCGCGAACTCGTCGAAGAGTGCATCAACAGTGGTCAGTTTCGGCTTGCCGTCAACCAACACAAAGACCGGCTCCCCCTGGCACACGCTCTTCCCCGTGCCGCTCGGGCCAATCAAGGCGCACTGCTTGAAGTAAAAGAGTGCTCGCATCATTCTCTCGACGTAGTTCTCCCCTTCGTCGACGTATTCGGGGACGTTCCTCGGGATCAGGCCCTTCAGCGATTCGGGAACGTCGTATCCAAGCCCCAGGTCGTACTTCGTTACCCCGTACCTGTCTTTGAGCGACTGCTCCCCCGCGCGAGGGGTCATCGAGAGCTTGACGGTAAGTCTGGCTCCAGCGCCTTCAGCTTTAGTTGTAACTACAGTGCGCCTCTCCTCAGGGCGTTCCATCGAGAGTAATCGCCCATCGAGAAATTAAACGGTTATGGATTCATAGTCTGTAATGATGGTCCGTGTGGGTTTAAATTCAAAAAGCCCTCTGAACCAAATACGGGAGCACCTAGCAGATGGTAGAAGTCGAGGTCCTTATCAGGAGCGTTGAAGCCGCACGACTCTCCGAGGACGCGAAGGACAGTTCGGAGGTCGCCTTCGAGGTGACCGCCTCTCTGAACGAGAGCGACAGAAGCGCCGGGCAGCTCACGATGAGGTTCAGCATAGATATCCAGACCACGCCTCAGGTCGCCAAGATAGACATCTCGGGCGTCGCGAAGGTAACCGGGGATGAGCAGGAGATAGAGCGACTGCTCACGGGGAAGGAGGCGGGTTCCACTCCTCCTGTATTCATGAGCATCTACAAGAAGGTCTACGCGATGCTCTACCTCATCGCAGGTTCTCTCAGGATCCCTTATCCCTCTCCGGGCCTTCTGAAGGTAGTCAAGGTTGCCACCTCTAGGGAGGTTGCGGCCACCGCTGAGAACGAAAGGATCAGACGGTGAACTACCTACCGCTGAAGCGTGGGCATCCTGCTTCATCGGCCAAGTTTGCTTATCCTTAAGTCCTGGACAGGTAGAGGCTGACACGGAGGAAGCGGGAGGAGACTCGAACGGGTAAAACCTTGATTTGCTGTGAAGCGTAGGGTTTCTTTTTTCCCCAAACCCCTTCATTAGCTAGCGCAGAGCGTTCATCTTAGTCGTGGGGTACATCACTTGGATCGCGGCGTCGGTTCTCTCCACGAATACCGATTCGACCTCGCAGAACCGGTCGAGGATCTCCTTTCCTGTCGGCGTAAGCTTGACGAACACACCCGAGGGCGTCTCCTGGCTTAGGAGTATTCCCCTCTTCTCCATGCTGTCGAGGGCCTCGTTGAGGACCTTCCACGCGAGGTTTGCCTTGTACATGATGCGTGTCCTTCTCATCTCGCGTTCCTCGGCCACGACCTTCATTATGTCCATGAAGACTTCGAGTTTCGACCTTCGAATCATTGCGTCGCTTATGGAGGGTTCATCGTCATATATCCTTCTTGGGTTCGTTCAGGGAATCTGAAGAGCAGTTTTTCTGGAAAAGGGCAACGAGCGAGCGAGCGACCACGCCACCGTGAGACGGCGCAACGTGAGAGGAAGGGTGCGCGGTGCCACTCGAGTTCCCGTCTCTTCCACGGTTGGGGGCAGGGCACTTTCAGCCCTGGATCGGACGGTTGAGTAATACGCAGGTCTTCCGAAACCCGATTCGTGGGGGAAGTAAGGATTGTCGGGTCATTCCTTTTTGCTGAACCGACCGGGGAAGAGATGGATCGGCCTCGATTCGGCGTTCTATGACTGCTGGAGGACGGCGGCAGCAGCGGGCACTTCTGTCGGGGCAGCCTCCATCTGTTCCACCGACATCGATGTCGATGTCGAGATGAGATGAACATCCCTCACGAGCCAAGGAGAGGGTGCTTCCAACCCCATCGACTTTAGAAGAAGGTAGAGCACCTGGAAGTCGTTCCGATATATCAAGAGCGCAATCTTCGTGATTCTTCCCTCCTCGATGACTTGGTCTCTGACGGAAGCGAACCTCTCCCCCGAAATCGTGGCCACTCCCTCGATCTCCGCTCTCTGAACAGAGGGGTAGGTCTCCAGAGCTAATAGGTACCTGACGCGCAGCCGCCCGTCGACGACCCCAATCTCACTCATCTCGGCGGCAAGGTCGAACGTCGCCCTAGGCGCTGCATCGTCTCCCAAGGCCAGCTTCGAGACCCTCACTCGGTTGATGCTCGACTTCACGCTTATCGCTTCATTCACCGGCTTGGATATGGATAGACTCAACGGGAGAGGTCAGTCTTCGGCTCAGTTAAGGAGATTTGGAGTTTCGTCAAGCCCGAATCCGAGTTTCCTTGAAGACGGCAGTCCTGATAGGCTTGAGTCCGAGAGCGGATGAGCTGACCGGAGAACGTCCCCCACGAGCTGCTTGCTCGGCCACGCCGAGCTGAGTTGATATTCTTCATCCCGACGAGGAGCTTCATCGATGGGGCGGCGGTTCCCACCGAGCCTTGAGTGGTGCGTGAGGGATTGAGGCGAGTCAGAATTGGTTTATCGTTTCTTACGTTCAACAGAGGGTCTCGAAATCTTGCTAGGGCGTGTAGGAGAGGATCTCGATTCCGTTCGGGGTAAAGACGACGCTGTGGAACCTCCGACTGTGGTCAGTCCCCCTCAGCTTCCTGATGATGAACCTCGTCTTGAGTTCGACGTCCCTTGAGATGTAGTTCTGAAGTTCGAAGATGCCGTCGGCCACGAACTCCTCTACCCCCACCTCCGCGAGCGGGCCGGCCGACCTGCTCACTGTCATCAGCGTGGTTATTCCTTCCCTCTTCAGTGTCTTGTAGACCAGGTGCATCAGGAAGCTGTAATCGAACTTCTCCTGAGCGCTGCTCAAGAAGGCCGTAAGGGAATCTACGACGAGGCGTCTCGCCCTCAGGGTATCGAGGGCTCCCAGGAGTGTCTCGATGTTCGAGCCCATCCCCCTTCCCTGCAACGCCTCGAGGTCGATGATCTTCACCTTCTTCTCCTTCTCGAGAGTTTCAAAGTCCATGCCGAACCTGAGCATGTTTCTCTTCAGGCTGGCCACGTCCTCCTCGAATGTCGCGAAGACGGCCGCCTCCCCAAACCTCTTCGCAGAGTTGTAGACGAACTCCGAGGAGAAGATGGTCTTCCCCGTTCCGAGGTCGCCGACCAGGAGCACAAAGTCACCTGTCTGAAGCCCGCCCTGAATCAAGGGGTCCAGCCCCGGTATGCCCGTCGCCGAACGAGTGGTCGTCTCTTGCACCATCGACTGTCTCGCGATGACCCCCGCCGACCGTCGTAAAATAGTTTGTTGGCCGTTCTGCAGAGTCCGAGGGCCGTTTTTCCTTGAATTCGGCAATACCCGCGACGCCCCCGACCGTGACAGATGGACCCAGAATTCATCTTCCTTTATTACTTTCGACCCCGTCTCTTTCTCGCCGGGTATGACGGAGTTCGACAGGCTCCAGAGGAGGAACCAAGACTATGTGCTACTGGAAACCATAAAGCAGGTCGGCGCCTCGAACTACTCCCTCATCGCGAGACTTACGGGCCTCAACCCCGAAACGGTGAGGTACAAGGTGAGCAAGCAACTCGCGAAGTTCGGCCTCGACCTCTCCATCAACGTGAACTACAGCGAGCTCGGCTTCTCGATGGGGCTCCTGACGATTACAGCGGGCGGCTCCTCGAACGGAGGAGCGGTTGCGGGAGCGGGAGGATGGCTCGACCGGGTCCAGTACCTCCTGATCATGGGGAAGTGCGTGGGTACGGACAAGTACGTCTGCCTCTACGGCATCCCGTACCGGTTCAAGAAGAAATACCTGGAGACGATCTCTGCCCTGAAGCAGAAGGGGCTGATACAGGACTTCGAATCCACCGAACTCTACTGGATCAGGTACCCCCCGTTCCGGTCCGAACTCTACGACTTCGACGCAAAGAGCTGGGCCGTGGATTGGCACAAGATCGACGGGACCGCGCAGGAGGCCGGAGTGACTTCGTTCTCCGTGAACAGAGACTCCAAGGTCGACGAGGTCGACCTGAAGATACTCAGGTACCTCGGGGAGGACCCCACCTCGGGGCTGGCAAAGATAGGCAAGGAGATTAACGCCAATCCGAGGACGGTCAGGTACCACCACACCGAGCACGTGGTCAAGGGGAACCTGATGCTGGGGAACAGGATCCGGTGGGTCGTTCCTTTTAGGGAGGGTGCGACGAGTCAGATCATGCAGCTCATCTTCTCCTTCAAGAGTCTGGGGCAGGACGAGATCGCGACCCCTCGCAAGCTCTTCAACAAGCTTCCCTTCACCTGGCTGGAGGCGGGGACAGAGGATAGAAGGTACTACGCATTCCTGGACATCCCGATCGCGCATTTTCACGAGACGATGAAGTACATCGAAGCGAACAGCGAGAGCCTCAGGAACAAGTACGAGATGACGATGCTCGACCCCTCGCGCACCAAGTACCTTAGCCTCCCGGACCAGATGTTCGACAAGAATCTCGGCTGGAGGCTCTTCGGTCTCACCGACGATCTCGAGGAAATACCGCGAAAACAGCCATGAGCCTCATCACGAGCGCCTACAGAGAGCTGGTGATGGGCGGACACATACTGGCGCTCGGAACGGCGAGCATAGCGTCGGCCTCCGCGGTCGTGCTCGGAGGGAAGCCCACCGCGGCCCTCCTGATGATGGCATACCTCTTCTCCTACGGGGCATACATGATGAACAGAAGCGCTGAGATGGGGGAGGACTCAGTCTCAAACCCGGTGAGGACGAGCTACCTCGCCCGCAGGGGGAAGTACCTCCCGCTGATCACTCTCTCGTGCTTCGCCGCCGGCTACCTTCTCGCCGCTCTCACCAACCTCACCTTCTTCCTCGCTCTTCTCCTGCCTCTCTTCTTGAGCCTCCTCTACAGCGTCGGTTCGGGGAGGTTGGTGCCTCTCCTCGGGGCGCGCAAGCTCAAAGAGAAAATACTCTTCAAGAATGTCACCGTTTCGTTCGGCTGGTCGCTCATCCCGCTTCTCGTCGCGCTCTACTACCAGCGAGTGAGTCTTGAGCTCCTCCTCATCGCCCCTTTCATCTTCCTGCGCCTCATGCTGAACACGATCCTCTTCGACGTCCGGGACCTCGAGGGTGACAAGGCAAACGGGATAAGGACGCTCCCCGTCGCCTTCGGGAGGGAGCGGTCGTTCCGTGCCATGGCCTTCCTCGACCTTCTCTCGTCGCTCTACCTTGTCGGCCTAGTCGGGCTCGCCCTCCTCCCGACATACGCTCTCATCCTGATGACCCTCCCCGTCTACTCCTCCGTCTACCGATGGCTCGCTTCGAGCGAGAGAGCGAGGATCGGCTTCCTGTGCGACGTCGTCGCAGACGGAGAGTACGTCCTCTGGGGACCCCTGATCTATCTTGGCAAGATACTCTTCTGAGCTCGAGAGGGAGAGGGAGAGGGAGAAGATGCACCCGGACGACCCCAACTCAGTCCTGGACCGCTACAAGGCGAGAATCGAGGAGGGGCTTTCGGAGACGTACCGAAAGGACTCTTGGCTCTCGAAGGCCGCGAGGGAGGCCCTCCAGGCGGGGGGGAAGAGGCTCCGTCCCCTCATCACGCTGCTCGTCTGCGAGGCGATCTCGAAGAGTTATGAAGAGGCCCTCCCCGTGGCAATCTGTTACGAGCTCGCCCATTCTGCCTCCCTGGTGCAGGACGATATCATCGACGAGTCCTCACTGAGACACTCGACTCCGACGGCGCAGAAGAGGTACGGCCTCTCGCGGGCGATTCTTCTCTCGGACAGCCTGATCTTCGAGATCTTCGCCCAGCTCGCCAGGTACAAGGATTCGAAGATCACGAAGGAGAGGTTCGCCCAACTCGTCGGGTACGTGGCCCAGGCCGCGAAGCTGGCAGCGGACGGCGAGTTCATGGAGCTCGCCCTCTCCGCCGAGAAGAACATGTCGGAGGCGGACTACCTGCGAACCGTGGCGCTGAAGACCGGTTCCCTCTTCGCAGCCGCGGCAGCCTCCGGCGCCGTGGTGGCTGGAGCAGGCGAGGAGATCACGAGGCTCATGTACGAGTTCGGAGAGACATTCGGTGTCGCCTTCCAGATCGGTGACGACATCCTCGACATCCTCGGCGATACGCGCACCACGGGCAAGCCTGCCCTCAAGGACGTACAGAACAACTCCAGCAACATCGTGCTCACCCACGCGCTCTCGAAGGCAGACCCGATGCAGAGAAATGTCATCAGCTCTCTCCTCTTCAAGAAGTGGTTCAGCGCCCCCGAGGCGGAGAGGCTCCGCAAGACCCTGCGGGAGCTGGGTTCGTTCGAGTACGCCAGCACCCTCTTGAGCAGGCAGGCCGCGGAGAGCAGGGACCTCCTGCAGAAGCTTCCCGAGTCGGAGGCGAGGGAGACGCTCTTGGAGCTCACCCATACGCTTGAGGTAAGAATGGGATGAAGCGTGTAGTTGAAATAGTAAAGGAGGCGGGCGGGAATCGTTGAATCCCGAGAGGATCGCGACGGGGGTGCCGGGGCTGGACGAGCTCATCGAGGGAGGTCTGATAAGGGGCGACATACACATCCTGGCTGGCGCGCCCGGGGTCGGAAAGACCCGTCTCCAAGTCCAATCAGAAAGCAGTCTACGCGACCTTCGAGGAGTCCTCCGAGTACCTGAAGCAGAACCTCTCAAAACTGGGAATCAGATTCGGACAGCTCGAAGCCAACGGTGGGCTGAAGCTGCTCGACCTCGACGCGCTCAGGGGGAAGGAACTCGAATCGAACATCCAGCTTCTGCTAAGCGCGGTCAAAGAAACCGGAGGCACGATCCTCGTAATCGATTCGCTTACCGCTCTCCTCCTCGCGAGTGATTCTCCCTTCGAGCTGCGGACTTTCATGAAGACGATGTACAGGACGCTGAAGGAGGAGAAGATAACAGCGTTCATGACACTCAACCATTCGATCGCCGCGGGCTTCGGAATAGAGGGCTTCGTGGCCGATTCTGTGATGCTCCTCGAGAACTGGTTGAGCTCAGACCAGTACAGGACACGATTCATCATCCTGAAGATGAGAGGGACAGAGCACAGCAAGAGATACCACTCCGTGATCTTCTCGCCCGCGATTACCATCTCCAAGTACTAGGAGCTGATCATGGCAGACACCGCAGCCTCAATCTCATTCGTACTCTACCCACTCGTCTACATCATCACCCTCCAGATCACGGGGCTCTCTGCCTACTACGTCTACAGGCAGAAGATGACAGCCTACAGCTTCGGGAGGGGCCCACTGATCGGGGTCCACATACTCTTCATGGGGCTCGTCGTCTTCGAGCTTCTGAGGACGAGCCTCCTCTCTACGAATTTCATAGACGTTTACACGATCGGCGGTACGGTCTTCGTCCTCGCCGACGTCATCCTTCTCACCCTTATCGCCGTCACCGTCTACCTCGTCCCAAAGGGTGTCGGCTACCGGGGGATCGTCGCTGAGCTCCTCTCGAAGAAGGGGCAGGTCCTGCCTTTCGCTGCCTACGTCGGGTTGATCGTCTTCGCCGCCGTCTACCTAGCAGCGGCCCATCCCTTCACCAACCCGTCCGACCCGTCTCAGTACATATCAACGATTATCCCGGGCCTTCTCTTGCCGAGCCCTCAATTCACCCCTCTCTACCTCGAGGTCCTGCTCTCCATACTGCTGATCTTCATGGTCTATCCGTCCACCCTCCTCGTGCTCGCCGCGAGAAAGGTGAAGGACAAGGCGATCCGGAGAGTCCTGGTAATTCTCCCGGTCTGCTGGAGCGGGATCGGGCTCGACCTCCTCGCCTTCAACGGGTACGTCCTCTCCTCCCTCCATGTAGACGCGACTCCATTCGGGTACCTGATCGCCTCTGTAGCTTTCGGCGTCACCGCCCTCGTCTTCAGGAGGGCTTCCCTCCTCACCGGCTTCTTCGAACCTACACGAGCCAGACAGCCGGGGGCGGCGACCTATCCATTCTCGAGCCGTCTGGGCAGAGAACCGGGGGTGGTACGGGAGGCAAAGACCCTCCTCGAGGTGGACTCCTCCCTCGCCTACGAACAGGTAATCGTCGACTTCGCTGTGGAGCTGAGCTCGAACAACATCCCCGTCTACGCGTTCACCTCCAAGGGGAGCCCGGTCTACAACGCCCTCACTAGGGTTCCCGGAGTGAGGTTCTACATCCTCTCTGGCAGGGTCTCATACCCGAGGCCGGACGACCAGCCCTACCAGGTCCTCGTCCCGAACAACGACCACGCGGTGCTTCTCGACCTGCTCGACAAGACGATCGCTTCGAACTCCGTCACGGGCGTGGCGATCATCTTCGATAGCGTCTCGGATATTGTCCTATTGACGGGAGTCGAGAACGCCTACAAGTTCCTCAAGCAGGCGAACGAAAGCATGGGAGGGAACAAGGTCGCCTCGACCTTTCTTATGACGGCGGGGGCGCACGAGGAGAGGGTTGTCAACGTGATTAGAGGACTCTTTCCAAACATAATGGTCTACGATGCGTCCGGACTCAGGTTGACCAGGTCGTCGTAGCCCGCGAGCAAAAAAAGTCAGTTCCGTCAAGGGATTGATTGACCGGAACCAGGAGTTGGACGGAGATGAAGGTGATGAACAATCGCCCCACGTCCTATTCGAATGATAACCGACTGGGTCCGCGCCGAAGAAGGAGCCTCTCAAGGAGAATCAGCATCAGGATCGTCGCGCGGATGTCCCGGGGCCATCGCGCCAGAGCCGCCTAGCGGTCGTCTGATATGGTCTTCGTATCTACCTGACGAGGGCACCGTCTTCGTCCTCTACGATGTCGAGAGAGCGATCTCCTGCCATAAATGGTTATCGACAGAGAAGGTCGCTCTTCCACGATACGTTCGTCCGTCGGGTGCCTTGCAAGCCACCTCCACGAGGAGCGAGGTGAAGACATCGGCTTCCTTGAACTTATCAAGTTTCAGCTCGGTCTGCTGATTGGGATTGAGGGTTAACGGCCCGTACACCTTGGGTCGCCCGTAGGTGCCGATGCCGTACCTCGGCCTCACGGATAGGCCGAGTTCTTTAGCTGCTCCCCCCGAGTTCATTACGAAGAAGTGTGGAGGATGCTTCCGAAAGTCCGAGCCCTTCTTTCCCGCGAGAATAATGACGCGTATCGAAGGCTTCGGCGGTTCCATGATTGCCGCGACCTTCGCGGAGACGGTCTTGAGCAGCCGCGGTGTCACTTCCCGTGCGACTATCAGGAATAACGCGGGGTCCAGCAGGTCGACAGGCTTCTTGACAACCCCGCCGTGCTCCTCCACAACCACGAGATTGCAGTCGGCGTCCAGGTATACCTCCTTGTCCCCCGAGAATGCCTGCCCCAACGATGAAACGTCCAGCTTGACCTCGGTCCTCACCCACGACTGGAGCTGCTTTATCATCGCGACGAGCTCCTCCCTCTCCGCTGACTCTATCGTGGCAAGCTTGGCGAGTCTCCCCAGCTCCGCTTGTACGCGAACGAGATGGTCGACGACTTCCGTCTTAGACTTGTCCTGCGAATCGTCCGTCAACGGTTGGGACAAATCAGCGGATGCGTATTAACTGCGTTATGAATTCAGCGTCCATCTTCGGAGGAGGATGCCCCTCTGCATCGTCAGCCTAAAAGCCACTCCCTGGGCGGCCCCTCTCCGCCGGCGCAGTGGACCTCGCCCGTGACTCTTCTCAGAAACGAA
>VBPQ01000235.1 GCA_005877185.1 Nitrososphaerota archaeon | reverse complement strand
TGCAAGATGAAGGAGCTCGTGAGGCAGCACGTTAAATACGGCGACTAGAACTTCTCCTCGGCGGCGGGGAGGACTGGGAGGTCAGCCGTCTCCCACACTGAAACCGGCTACATGCAGTGGTCAGTAACCGTCGGGTAAAGCCACCCTTCCAGCTACCTGCGTGGGACTGAGGAATGAATTCACGCCGAGGTGGGCGGTCGTGAAGGGCGGTCTCCTCGAAGGAGGGGTCCCGACTCTTAACCGCCGAACCGGGCGAGGTCCGGGAGGGAGCAACCCTAAGGTGGCGCGACCACGCTGCCTCGTCTACGTGGTATGGTTCGCTTGCCTGACCGTGGTGGTGCGCGCCAGAAAAAGACATGTATTCCCATCAACGCCAGGATATGAGTCCCATCTTGGGATTGGAAGAGAGAGGCGGCGCCGACCAGACCCGCCCGGATCCCTATTCGGGCGCTTCTGCTTGAAAATCCAAAAATTGCAACTAGCGCCCCAAGTTTGGGCGTCTAATTGTATGGTGAAATCCCACCCCCGGCGCTCCAGTCAATCTCCCTCCAATGCTTATTACCCGTCCGACGCGCGTGAAAACGGGCCGGTCGTCTAGCTCGGTTAGGACGTCAGACCAGCTCCGTCAGGCTCTTACACAGCGAAGGTCGAGTGTTCGAATCACTCCCGGCCCACATCGTTTTCATTTGGGGACGCGTGTTTCCTTTCAGTGTCGTGCCGTTATAGTGGGTGGAATCCATCGAACGCAAGACCAAGTCGTCGGAGGAGCATGCGAAGTCGATGATGCGAATCTACCTCACGCCCTAGACGACCGGCGAACCACTCGCCCCTAATTTCGCACTTTTCTGCGAACCGCTTTTTTGGAACGGTTATCTACGCTAATCCGAGACCTTCAGTATGGTCGAGTTCCGTTACATCGACTGGACGGACTACGGCAAGCTCGTCGCCGAACTCACCGATAGGATAAGGTCTCGCGGACAAACCTTCGACCTGATCATAGGAATCGCGAGAGGCGGCATCCCTGTCGCCATGGTCATCGCGGACCAGCTCGAGGTGCAGATAGACTTCATCAACGTGAAGTCCTACACGGGCGTCGCGGCGAGGGAAAAGCCCAGGATAGTCTCGACGCTTACGGAGGACGTCAAGGGAAAGAGGGTGCTCGTGGTCGACGACTTGATAGACGAGGGTGACACGATGAGCACAGTCCTCTCCTATCTCAAGCCCAAGAAGCCCAAATCTCTCAGCACAGCGGTCCTCTTCAAGAAACCGTGGAGCAAACACGAGCCCGACTACTTTCTCGAGGTTCTGGACAAGTGGGTGGTCTTCCCGTGGGAGCACGCCGAGGTAAGGAGGCTCGCGGCTTCGTCAGCGGCAGGGGAGGCTAAGCGAGGGAGAGCGAAAGGCAGCCCTCCGCCGCGACGCTAGCCAGGGAGACTGGAACTACTAGCTCACGCCAGAAGGGTGGTGTAGAGGAGAACCCCGTTGAGACCCACGATGACTGCCGCGGTCAAGACGGCCAGGACAGTTATTGTTCCTCTGTTTACGAATTGATTCATGACTTTCTTGCGGCTTGTGTAGTAGATTAGCGGGATCAGCGGGAGAGGAATCATGAGGCTGAGCACCACCTGACTGTAGACAAGAAGCAGGAGGGGGTCGTAGTGCAGCGAGATGGCGATGCTGGTGGGTATGACATTTATCACCCGCAAGATGATTCTCCTGAACCAGGGATTCAGCTTAGTTCCGAGAAAGCCTTCCAGTATCGACTGCCCCGCCAGGACGCCCACCGTCGAGGATGACAACCCCGAGAAGAGCAAAGTCAGCGCGAAGACAACGCTCGCGAACAACCCGAATAGGGGAGTCAGTGTCTTGTACGCTTCGTCGACTGTTGCCACCGTAAGTCCGGCGGTGTGAAATGCGGCGGCGGCCATGATTAGTATCGCCATGTTGATCAGGCCAGCTATCGTGAGGTTTCCTATCGAATCCCACCTGTGGTATCGCAACAGCTTCTTCCTCTGCTCGAGGTTAAGTCCGACCGCCCTGGTCTTCGTGAGCGACGAGTGGAGCACCAGAGCATGGGGCATTACCGTGGCTCCGATGATACCAACCACCAGAAACAGCTGATTGCTGCTGGTTATCGTCGGGATTATGAGACCGGTACCGACGGAGACGGCATTCGCCCCCACGAGGAAGATCTCGTAGACGTAGCCGAGCCCGATGCCGAAGACGAGCATCGTTATCATCAGCTCGATTCTGCGAAACTTCTTCCCCGCG
>VBPQ01000027.1 GCA_005877185.1 Nitrososphaerota archaeon | reverse complement strand
TTTCCCTCTCTTCATCCTGGACTCTCATTTGGGTGTAGATGAACGCTCGACCGCTCTTCGCTTAATAACGATTTGTCTGAGGAGTATCTCGCATCCCACATCCGCTTTGTCTGTCCCTCGGGCCGTTACCGCCACCTCCGTCTGGCCCCCAAGGGAGCCCTTCGGCGCAACAAGAGTGTCGACTTGTTGGCTCAGTCCCCCACACTGTAGGTCACCGTCGTCTCCGCTTGTGGGATGTCATGAGCTGACCCCTGCCTCGTTAGAAACCCGGGTCCGCAGATGGTTGGATTGATAGAACGCTATCGTGTTAGAGGTCTCGCTAATTTTCTCGGCGTACTCGCTGTTTCACGGACAGCTGCCTGGGGCGCTGGACTTCGATGGCTTCGAGAACTCGCTTCAGTTCCTCCTTCTTCTCGTGGGTTAGTTGTGTCAGAGGCGGTCTAACGGAGCCGCCGTGCATTCCCAAGAGGTTCATGGCCTCCTTCACATAGACAATCTGGATTGGGAATCCTTGTAGCACCGCCGCAACATCCAGATGACGAAAGAGCAGGATCTTCTCGAAGAAGATCGAGCTGGCGGTTGGGACGTCGTTCTTCTTTACTGCTCTGTACATGTCTACGACAAGGTTCGGAGCGAAGTTCGCCATCGCGCTAGTCGCGCCCGGAGAACCCGCCAGGAGGCCGAAGTAGGAAATCTCCTCCGAACCGGCTATGACGGGAACCCTCTTCCCGACTGTCCTTATCGTGTCAGCCAATTGCGTTAGGTCCTTCGTGGCGTCCTTTATCGCGACGATGTTTTCTGCCCTGTCGAGTATCTTGCTCAGGAGCGCCCCCGTAAGGTTCACCTTTGAGAGTCCCGGAACATTGTACAAGACCATATCGATGTCGATACTCTTCGAAATGAGTTCAAAGAATGACACGAGCCCATCATCCCTGTCTCTGTAATAGTATGGAGGCACGAGGAGCACCGCATCCGCCCCGCAGTCCTTCGCGTGTTTGGCGAGCTCCACGACCTCTGCGTAGCTGGTGTGCGAAACACCGACGATTGTTGTCTTCTTTCCGTTCACCGCATCAACGACTCGCTCCGTTACCTGCTTCCGCTCCTCCTTCGTGAGGGAAGCGAACTCTCCGACGGTACCGAGCGGAACCACCGAGGATATCTCGGTTTCGAGGAGGAACCCGATGTTCTCCTTGATACCCTCCAGGTCGAGCTCGGATGATTCTTTGAACGGAGTCACGGTTGTTACGTGAATTCCGCTCGTCTTCAACATCTACAAGGGGCCAGACGAGCTTGACGGTATTAAGCGTTGTCTGAGGACCCTACGCCCCTTCGTGATTGCAGGGGTCGCTCATCGGTCGAGGCGAGCGAGCAGGGCCCGCATACGCTTTTATGTGAAGCAGATTCGTTTGAAGGTGAGTAGGCTCTGAAAGAACTGACTTTGGCGGATCAGGGCGAGTTATGCTACACCATAAGTCCGCACAACAAGCCCAGACTCTCGATAGACCCGGGGGAGGAGGTGATCGTCGAGACAGAGGACGCATTCTCTGGACAAATAAGAAGGGAAGGAGACAGGCGCGACTTGCAGAAGATGCCACACTCGAATCCCCAGTCAGGTCCGATATACGTGAGGGGAACGAAGAAGGGAGACACCCTGGCCGTGAAGATCGAGGACATTCAACCTTTGATAGGGCAGGGTTCCACAAGGATCGTTTCGTTCTGGTACGCGTCGAAGTACGACACCGACCTCGCAAGCAAGTTCCTGGGTCACGATTCGGTTCCGCACGGCACTCGGGTCTGCCCGATCAGCGACGGAAAAGTGCAGTTCGGGGACTTCGCCATTCCGTACCGCCCCATGATCGGCACGATAAGCACCGCCGATCCGTTGGAGTCTTACCTCAGCTGGTTTCCCGGCCCGCACGGAGGAAACATGGACCTTTGTCAGATCACCGTCGGGGCCACGGTGTACCTTCCGGTGAGAGTCGATGGTGCACTGCTGCACCTCGGCGACGTTCATGCTGTGCAGGGGGACGGGGAACTCTCGGGAGCCGCCGTCGAGATGCCTGCTCGGACTCGACTGAAGATCGACGTAATAAGAAACAGAGCGATCGAGTGGCCGAGGCTAGAAGACGATTCAACGCTCTACGCCATCGCCGCAACCCAGGCTGGGAGAAGTCTGGAGGATGCCATGCGCATGGCGTTCATGAACCTGATTCTATGGCTCGAGGCTGACTATGGCATAGACCGCTGGCTCGCATTCGGCTTGCTGACCCTCGTATCACAGGTCAGAATTGGCAACTTCTGGACCGTCGCGGTCGGGGTGCCGAAGAAGTACCTTAGCCCTTAATGGGCCCGTGTTTTCTCCTTTCTCTAGAGTGCTCTTTGTACCACTTGCTCGCCCGAGAGTAGTAACGTGAAGGCCACGCCAGTCTTGGTTTCTTCGCGATCACCGAAGCGGGGGGGTTCACCCATGTTGTTATCTTCGTTGGCGTGACCTTCACCGTGAACCTGGGCTGATCGATTGAGCCTTTCAGGTAGGAGATGCCAGCCTTGGGGCCGTAGTACCTCTTGACCATCTTCTTGCCTATTTCTACCCAGTCCTGCAAGCTGTCACCGACTATTCGGGCGTCACCCTCGATGATGACTTTCTGGTAGGGGGGCCTGTCGTTATGGAGAAGCACCGTCACTCTCGGCTCATGCTTTATGTTCTTGACCCAGTTCGCCCTCTGTCTTATCACCAGGTAGCACGTCTTGCCGTCCCACTCGTACCATACGGGAACGAGGAACGGAGATCCGTCTGCCCTCACGGTCGCGACCTTGGCGATGAGCGGCCCTGAGAGGAACTTTTCCATCTCCGCCTTTGTCATCGCTGGCATCCTGTTCTCCACCGCCTGCCTCTACCTGATGTCCTTCAAAACACGGCCTCCCCACCTGTTCCCCTGAACATGCGCAGTCCTTCAGTCCGGAAACGCAACTCCACTCTGTCGCCTATCTCATGAGGGTATCGGGCGCCCTCCTGCACCTTGAGGATTGTATCTCCGACCTGGACGTCGACGATTGAATGAGAGCCCAGCGGCTCGACTACGTAGACGACCCCCTGGGCAAAGATGCTCCAGGTTTGCGCGGTCGTCGTAAGGTCCTCTGGCCTGATTCCCAGACTGACTCTTGAGGGAGTCGCCTCGCTCCGAAGTGCCGAGCCTACGCGCTCTGGCAGCTGCAGGGTCAGGTCATTCGAAGAGAAGGATACCTGGTGGCCGTTCAACTGCAGCTCACCCTCGATTAGGTTCATCGGCGGGCTGCCAACGAAACCTGCGACGAACGAATTTCCCGGTCGGGAGTAAATCTGGTCGGGGGTGCCGAACTGCTGAAGTCTCCCGCTGCTGATGACCGCGACTCTGTCTCCCATCGTCATAGCCTCGGCCTGATCGTGGGTGACATAGATCGTCGTGACCTTCAGCTCCTTCTGTAGCCTCTTGAGCTCTGTTCGCGTGTGAAGTCTAAGGTTAGCGTCGAGATTGGAGAGGGGTTCATCCATCAGGAAGACGACGGGTTCCCTGACCATAGCCCGAGCCAGCGCGACGCGCTGCGCCTCTCCTCCACTCATCTGTGCCGGCCTTCGTGCCAGGAGATGGTCGATCCTCAAGGTCTCGGCAATCCGCTTTACTCTGCTGCTCATCTCGGCCTCCCCCATCCTGCGCATCTTCAGAGGAAATGCGATGTTCTGTTCAGCCGTCATGTGAGGGTACAGCGCGTAATTTTGGAAGACGAGTGCGACGTCTCTCTCTTTCGGTTCGACTTCGTTGACCATCCTGTCTCCGATGTATATCTCGCCCTCGTCCGCATGTTCCAGCCCGGCGATGGTATAGAGGGCGGTCGACTTCCCGCAACCCGATGGGCCCAGCATTACGACGAACTCTCCATCGTTGACATCGAGGCTGAGATGATCGAGCGCGACCACCTTGCCATATCGCTTCGTGATCTCCTTCAGCCTGACGCTGGCCATCTTTTTCCGTTACCGCGCGTGACGGATTATTAACTTTCGTCGAACATGTAACGAACCGCAGCGACCCGATACCCTTGGAGACGAGTTGTTCTCAATGGTTAAATAGGATGCTCGCCTCGAAAGGGGATTGTGCGGAGCCAACGGAAGGGCGTCTCTCGTACACTTATGGCCGTTGTCGCTGTCGTCGTCCTGCTGGTGGTGGGATTTGCCGGATACTATACCGCGACTAATCTTGGAGGGACGAACCCATCATCGTCCTCCAGTTCTAGTACATCGACGGGAATCACGGGTGTGAGCGGTGCCACGGTTAATCTCATCACGTTTGATCAAGGGTTGGTCTTTACAGACCTGTGGAACTCCACCACCGGCAAGCCTCTCGCACCCCTGCTCCAGTTCGAGAAGCAGTACAACATCACGGTGAATGTCGAATTCGACGACGAGCCAACGGTGAGGCAGAAGGTCCAAGCCGACTTTGCTTCTGGCGCGGGTCGATACGACCTTACTCTTGCAGACACCGCGAATCTGGTTCAGGTCTACGGAAGCTCCGGTCAACTTTACCCTCTTGAGCAGTTCTACACTCCCAGCAGCCAGCTGTACACGCCGTCTCCCTACTTCAATTACACAGACTTCATCCCGAAGGCGCTGGTCGCCTGCAGCTATGGAGGGCATCTGTATGCGCTGCCATACTTCACCTTCTCTTCGAGCTTTAACTACAGGATGGACCTCTTCAAGAAGTACAACGTCGCCCTCCCAACAACTATCGACCAGATGATGAACACCACCCTTCCGAAGCTGAAGGCTGGGATGATGGCGGACGGCACCTATGGCAAGGTCTACCCGATCGCCATCAGGGGCGAACCAAAAGAGACGACAGCGCTCGATGTCAACGCATTCATCTACGGGTTCGGTGGGACTTGGTTCAAGGGTGGATACTGGAACGTCACAGACGTCAAGGCGCACCGCGCTCTGCCAGCGCTCAATACAACCGCGGTAGTTAACGCAATCAAGACCTATGCGCTCATGGGCTCCATGTTCTCGTCCCTGGATACCCCCACGTACGACTTCAGCAAGGAGATAACGCTTTACCAAAGCGGTAAGGCCGCGATTCTCTACCCCCAGTCGGTCAATGCGTTCGCAGCACAGGCTTTCGCGCCGAACGCGACCATTGCTGCGCAGATGGCCTACGCACCAACGGTGACAGGACCAACAGGCAAATACTTCGACGAGATCTGGTCGCTCTCTTTCGGCATCAGCAAATACACGCACAATCCAAAGGCCGCCTTCCTCGCTCTGTCATTCCTGACGAGCTACGAGAGACAACTCAACTTCGCCACCGCCTTCTTCCCGAACCCATCACTACTTTCTGTGTTACACAGCCCGCAGCTCACCCAAAAGTGGGGAGCCACCACGATGAACCTGATGATCGAGATGCTCGCCCAATCGGACCCGCACTTCATCGCCTACATACCAGAGGCTAACTCGATTAATGTGAAGATGGGCGAGGTGACCTCCGCCGTGATGTCTGGCCAGATGACCCCGCAGCAGGCGGCCCAGGCTCTTCAGGACTACGCCTATCAGCTTCTGAAGTCTGACGGATACTATGGCTAGGACGATACATCGTCCTATGCTGCCTTGGCGGCAGCTCCGTTGACCGGCTAGGAAGCTGGGAGCGACGAAGAAGCAAAATAGTGGCACGCTCTCCGCCAAGCTGCGTCGTTTCATCTACACATACTCTTACCTCTTCCCTGCGACGACCGCCCTCCTCTTGGTCACAATCTTCCCCACCGTTTATATGATTTACCTGAGCATCAGCCAATGGAAAGCCTTCCTTCTGGACCATCCGCTGGTCGGAGTCACCAACTTCGTGAACCTCTTTAGCCTCGCTAACTTCTACAATTCTCTTCGTGTGAGTGCTGAGTTTGTCGCGCTCACGGTCACCTTTTCGATCCTCTTCGGGCTGGTTCTCGCGCTGACCCTGAATCAGAACCTCCGCGGGACAAACGTCTTCAGAGCAATCATAATCCTTCCATTCACGATAGCCCCGATCATAACTGGCTTCACCTGGCGCTACCTCTTTGACTCGAATCAGGGGCTGGTCGGCGCGTTCATCTTCCCCTCTCTCGGGATACACATTGGGAGCATCCTCGGTAATCCCCTGAACGCATTGATCGCGGTCGTCTTCGTCGACGTATGGACGAAGGCTCCCTTCATGTTCTTGATAATTCTCGCAGGTCTTCAAGGAATATCACCCTCCCTATACCGGGCGGCCAAGATTGACGGGGCGAGTGCATTCTCTTCGTTCCGTCACGTAACCCTTCCTCTTTTGAGAAGGGTGCTAATCATCGCCGTCATTCTCAAGGTCATCGATTCGGTTAACGCCTTCGACCAAATCTACGTGATGACCCGCGGCGGACCTGGAAACGCCACGCAGGTCCTAGGCATTCAAGGATACCTGATTGCCTTCTCTAGCTACGACATAGGAGAGGCGTCGGCTCTGGGAGTCATTATGGTAATCATATCTGTCTTCGCCATAGCCCTTCTCATCAGGTACTACAACAAGGCGACCTAGGGACGAAGCCCAACATCCTGCGCATCCTCTCATACCTCGTCATCGCAGGAGCTACCATACTTTACGGTGTTCCCATCATATGGATAATCGTATCGTCCTTCAAACCCGTTTCGGAAGCGCTCACAGGGTATAGTCTGGGGCAGGTTCTCTTCTATTTCAAGCCGACCCTCAACGCCTACAGCAGGATCTTGGCGGGACCCTTCATCGCCGACCTGATCAACAGTACGATTGTGGCAACGTCCACCGTACTGATCTGTCTCGCCCTGGGAGTCCCTGCCGCCTATCGCCTCGCCCGAACGAAGAACGCGTTCACGAGGAACCTGACTGCCTGGATAATATCCACGAGGATGGCCCCCGTCTTTGCGCTCAGTCTGTCCTTCTTCATCCTCATGACAAGGATAATTCCGCTGTACGATACTGTCTTCGCACTCATCACAGTGTACCTTACCTTCAACCTATCACTCTCGATATGGATTCTGATGGGCTACTTCGAGGGGGTGCCCATAGAGCTCGAAAGGGCGGCGATGATCGATGGCGCTAGTGGGTTGCAGACCCTGAGGAAGATCATACTCCCCATTAGCAAGCCCGCCATAATTACCGTCTCCATCGTAGTCTTCCTTTTCTCGTGGAACGAGTTCCTCTTCGCCTTCCTCCTCACCTCGACCGCGGCGAGGACGGTGCCTGCCTTTGTGGCCGACTTCGTGGGGATCGTAGTGATAGACTGGCCAGCGATGACCGCCATCTCGACGCTCTTCATGCTTCCCGCCCTTATCTTGCTGACGGTTGCTCAAAAGTACATAGTGAAAGGCCTGACGATGGGCGCCCTGAAGTAAGGGTCGTAGTCTCGAAGCCTACCAGTCGAGCCTGACCGGTTTGTGGCTCCTCGCAGATCCCTCGAGGGCCAGGGCTACCTTCGAAGCATCACACGACCCTCGAGGGGTCCCACCGACGGATCCGTCCCCTGGAGTACGCAAGTGACAGAGTGGTCTATCGTTCTCTCAAGAGCGCCCTCCAGCCTATCTCCTGGAGTGTTCGGCACATGGGTTTCTCCGGCAAGACATGCTTGTTGATACCGAGCGCCGCGCTCGCGATCTCCGCGTGCGATTCGTCGGGAGCGGCTACGGAGACCAGGCCTATCTTGTTCTTCTCTGCCTCGAGCATCTCGGAGTAGTCTTCGTAGAGCCTTCCGACACTCAATTCTCTTCCCGCCTCCTGAAGAGGTCTCCTCCGGATATCGCACAGTCCTACGAGCTCAACCCGAGGGTTCTCTCGATAGGCTCTGGCATGGAGGAGGCCGGCCGCCTTCTTCCTACCTGAACGGATGGTTGTGGGTCCACGAGGGTGGGAGCCACGCCCCCTTTAGGTTCTGAATGGCGGCGTCGAGGTGGGTCTGCCCGTCCCTCAGTGTCCACATGAAGTGCCCGGGGAAGAGCTGCTCAACGAGGAGATTCTTCAGTCTCCCAATGTTGTTGCGGTAGTTATCCAGGTTGCAGCCGGGCCAGTTGCCAAACCCGACGTTGCCGTTTATGAACACGATATCGGACGAGAAGAAAGACCTCGGTTCACTCTCGACGAGGAAACCCGCAATTCCGTGACTGTGGCCTGGGACTTGGATCGTCCTGAGGAGGTAACTCCCCACCCGCAACTTCGCATTGTGATGTACCACACGGTCAACCTTCGAGTGCTTGTAGACATAGTTCTTCGGGTAGATGCCTGATTCCTTTGCGGCCTTCAACCCGACTTCCAGATCCCTCCCTCCGTTCTCGAGGAATTCTGCCTCCCCCCTTGGAGCTATGAGTTCTGCACCCGTGGCGGAGCGTAAGGCGCTCGCTCCCCCTCCGTGGTCCGCGTGCGCGTGTGTGATCAGGAGGCAATCGATGTCTCTCTTGGGGTCAAAGCCATCCTCCTCGATATTTCTGAGGATTTCGTGCGAGTCAAGTCCGACTCCCGCGTCTATGAGCGCCTTCTCCTTCCCTCCGTCGAGGATGTAAACGTGGCAATCCATCCTGTTCGACAACCTGATGTCCCCCCCGCCCACAAGGTAGATGTCCTTTGCAATTCTCAAAACCGACTCGTGAAGCTTCGCCGCTTTGGTTCTAATATTCTTTCTCGATTCTCATGCCACGCCTCCGACTCGACCCCAAAGCCTAAAGCGCAATCCGTCTTTTCGCCGGCAAATGGGCTTCTTCTTGGGAGACTTGAAGGAGATCGAGGATAAGGTGGTCAGCACAAGAAGAATAATCCATCAGAATCCTGAACTTTCCTTCCGGGAAGAGAAAACCGCGAGGTTGGTGGGCGAAGTGCTCCGGTCGTTGGACGTAAGAGTGAAGACCAAAGTTGGAGGCAACGGCGTCATGGGATTCCTGCAGGGGGCAAAGCCGGGCCGCGTGGTTGCGCTCAGGGCCGACATGGATGCACTACCTCTCGACGAGATGTCTGACGTGGATTTTCGGTCCAAGGTGAAGGGTGTGATGCACGCCTGCGGACACGACGCCCACGTCGCGATGCTGCTAGGGGCAGCGATGCTCCTCGCAAAGCACCGAGACGACCTTCACGGCACGGTGAAGTTTCTCTTTCAGCCTGCTGAAGAAGCCGGGGAGTTTGGTGGGGGAGCACAACCGATGATCGAGGATGGAGCCATGGAGAATCCGAAGGTGGACTACATCTTCGGCCTTCACATCTTCGCAAACTACCCTTCGCGAACATTCGCCCTCAGGGAAGGTGCACTCATGGCCTCTTCTGCCACATTCAAGATACGGATAAGCGGCCCCGGGGGACACGGGTCTGCTCCGCAGGAAACTGTCGACCCGGTCTATGTGGCCGCGCAAGTCGTCACGAGCTTGCAAGCCATTCCCGCCAGGATGGTTGACCCGGTCGAACCGCTCGTGGTATCAGTGTGCACCATCCACTCCGGGACCAAGAGCAATATCATACCGGCTGAGGCGACCCTCGAAGGGACGTTGAGGACTTTGAGCGAGGTGACAAACAAAAGGGCGAAGATTCTGATTACTCAAATTGCGAAGAGAGTGAGCAGAGCATTCGGTGCCTGGTGCGAAGTCTCGATAGTGGATTCGTTCCCTGTAACACGAAACGACCCCTCCGTCACTAGGAAGGTTTCTCGAATTCTGAAGACGATACCAGGGACGAGGACTGTCGAGATTTCACCACTGCTCGCTGCAGAGGATTTCTCACGATATTTGCAGAAAGTACCAGGAACCTACTACTTCTTGGGAACGCACAACAAATCCAAGGGATCCGTCTATCCCAACCACAGCCCCCAGTTCAAGGTCGATGAGGGTGTGCTGAAGTACGGCTCTCTCTCGCTGGCGCTTCTAGCCCTCGAATTCGGAAGACAGTAAAACTTCTTGCTAGACTTTGCAGATACGTTACGAGAGTGCTGCGACACGTAATTCATCTCCGCCTCTCTTTTATTGCGATCCCGGATGAGATTGTGGACGATGTAAAGGGACATCACGCAGGATGAACTCAAATGGAATAGGCATGTCGCGAATTATGTGTCATAGCATTACGAGAGCGAACGGCTAAATAGACAGCTGGGTCGCTGGAAGAGGATGTCTCCCTGGAAGGCGACGCCGCCAAAAGACGACCGCGGATACTTCGAGAAGATGACGACGCACCTGTTCTCCGCGGGATTGAATTGGAAGGTGGTCGAGAATAAGAGGGCCGGGTTTGACCGAGCCTTCTCAAACTTCTCGCCGGAGAAGGTCGCCAAATTTACCGAGAGAGACGTGAAGAGGCTGATGGAGGATGCGGAGATCGTTCGCAATGAGAAGAAGATCCGTGCCACGATTCATAACGCGGCTCAATTCCTGGAGTTGGAGAGAGAGCACGGTTCCTTCAACCAGTACCTGCGGCAGTTCGGGAAAAGCGAGGAGAAGCTGCAGAAGGACCTCCAGGAGAGATTCCATCACATGGGCCCGGCCACGGCCAGAATGTTCCTCTGGTCAGTCGGTTACCCGCTGAAGCCAAACAGCGAGGAGAAGAAGTGGATGGCAAGCCATGAGATGTAGGACAGCCCTGCGTGAAGGGGACCGAGCGCGGCGGGCGTAAAGCCCCAAGCAGAAGCTGAGCAGCCGTCATTCCAACTCCTTCGTCTAAGACACAGTTGGTTTACCTTCGCCATGAGTCTGGTCCCAGGGGCGAGGTGAAAGGGACGGACGAGACTTCTGAGCTACTTCTTCCTGATGTCTCTCAGAACCGCGTCCATCGCCGCGATGGTCGTGGATACAGCCTGAATCGTCGCCGAAGTACCCATGTGGCCGATTCTGATTATCTTTCCTGAAAGCTCCCCGAGGCCCCCCGCGATCATTATGTCGTACCTCGAGGCGAGCCCACCTCTGAGCTTCTTGTCCACCTCCGGGTCGACCGAGGCGACACTGACTGTGTTCGAGAGATACCTCTTGTCGGGAAAGAGCTTCAGACCTAACTCCCCCAGAGACTTGCGGGTGAACTCCGCTACCTCCTCGTGCCTCCGGTACCTGTTGGCCAACCCTTCTTTCAGGACGAGGTCGACGGCTTTCCGTAGTCCGACGATGATTGAAGTCGGCATCGAAGATGGATGAGGATGTCCCCACGGGCCCATCTCCTCGATGGCCTTGGCCCAGACGTTCAAGTTCAAAAAGCGTGTATGAATCTTGTCAGAGTTCTTCTTGGCTGCCTTCCAAGCATCCCCGCTCACGGCCACAGGCTCTGCTCCGAAGACGCCTCCGATGGCCTTGCTCGCGTATCCAATCGCGTAGTCTGCTCCCCATTCATCAACCCTTACATCCATTCCTCCGAAGGCGGAGATTGAATCGAGCACGGTCAGCATGCCGTGTTCCTTGCAGACCTTGAGGATCGCTTCAACGGGGCTTACGACGCCCGTAGACGTCTCGTTCTGCACGACGAAGATCGGCTTCCCAGAGGGGTCGCTCTTCTTCTCTATCGCCTCCTCGACCTGGTCCTGTGTCACCGCTTTTCCCAGACCGCTCCTTATCACGACCGGCTTCCCTCCCCAGTATTCGACCATCGAGACTATCATTTCAGAGAAGTATCCGTTGACGCAGACGAACGCTTCCTCCCCCCTGGGCACAAGGTTTGCGACGGCCATCTCCACCGCCAGCTGCCCGGGGACAGGGACTATGATGACGTCGTTATCGGTCTTGAAGATCTTCTGGAGTTTTGTGGTGGTGTCATCGTAGACCGCCTTCCACTTCTCTCCGTAGTGAGGGAGTATCGGCAGCGCGAGCGTGGTAAGAACCTCTGGTTCAGGTTCAGACGGGCCCGGGACCATCAGCAAGGCTGCGAAACCTGTCCCGACGCCTCTCGACCAATCTATTAAAGCTCGGCGATTCGAGAGCCGAAGACGTCGGACGCCCACTTCCTTGATGGAACCAACAGGTTACTTGATTACGGTTACGTAGGGGCAGGAGCAGAGTGCGCGACGGTTACATTCCCTGACGGGATGCTCAATGTAGCGGTCGTGATCTGTACCGGGGCGATGAAGACATCCCCAACGGAATAACTAGCCCCTTGATAGGCTATGATGATATTGTAACCATCGATAGTTGAGACGGGAAGCGCTACAGTACCATTCTCTGGAGTCATCGTGGTCATCGAGCTCCCCCACTCTGTAGTGCCTGAGGCACACGTAGTGTAGGAGATCGCATTGGCTTTCGCGCCTGATATCGGTGTATTTGTTCCATCAGCGACAACTCGGACGTAGAATGCGTATCCTTCTCCGGTCCGAATGCATTGCGTCGTCGGAGTTCGTGACTGGAGTTGTGCATTGAGATTGCCGATTTGATTGTATTCGTAGGCTGTCAGTGAAGCGAAGACCATGGTTAGCAGGATGGAGGCAAATAGCAAAAGGTTCTTGGTGTTCATGCTGCATCGTTATCTTGTGATGACTGAGAGCATATAGTTCTAATGGTTGGAACGCCTGCTCCATGCTCTAAAATGTGGCACTTGGCGAAGGGTTGTAAGATTGTCTAGGATTAATGCTAGGTGTGGAGACACTTGCGCTAGGTGTTGCTGCTAGAATTGAATGGAACCCGAAGAGACGCTAGCCTTCTACGACGATCATCGTTAGAGTACTGCGAACCCTATCGAGGCGTCGAATCTTCCAGGTGATAGTCTCCTTGACCTTCTCCATCGTCTGGCCCTCGATTCGGGCAATGATGTCATAAACCCCATATACAATGAAAACTTCCTTTACGTTCTCTATTGATCTCAGCTCCTTCATGAGCTGCTCTTCCGCGCCTAAATCTGCGTTAATGAGTACGAAAGGCCATAGGCATAGCCCGATCCACCACCTCTCGGCTTTCCTCTGAATGGTTGCGGTATTAATCCTTGCTCCTTAAATCGCGCGCGAGTCTACAGATATGTGAATGTATACAAGTCTTGGAAACAAGTGGCAGGCTACTTCGATGGTGACGGCAACATCTCTATCTCAGACTTGTCCAACCAACCCTTCAAGCTCAGCCTTTCGGTGATCTTCACAGACGCGTCGCCCGAGCAGATTTCGATGATCCGGACGTTCTTCGTGAACAGAGGGATTCGGACAAGCAACATTCTGCGCACCTCGAAAGGTACGGCACACATGGTTGCAATCAGCACCTACGAGGGAGTCCTGACGGCCCTGAAAGCGATGCTGCCCCACCTCTTCAAGAAAGCGAATGAAGCTCAAGCTGTCATAGACTACTACGAAGGGAAAATTCGAGGAAACGACCTTGTCGTCCTGTTCGAGCACGAGGTCGCCGCCGTGAGACGAGAAAGGCGCCCCCGCAAGGTCAAGATCGACGTTCCGTTCACTTTTGCCGAGGGGGATAGGCTGATGAAAGAAGGTCGGAAAGTCAAGCTTAGAGATGCGATTGGAAGATACAGGGCCAAGGTCACCCCAGAAGACTACGAGAGCATTAGAGAAGAATTCTTCAATCAGCACAAGCCGCTTCACGAGTTGGTAAGAAGGTACCCCAGATACGCGAGAGAGACGATTCGAAGGGTTCTGGGTAGAGGCAGAGGCCACGTGCTAGTCAAGGGTAAGGGCTTGGTCAACACAACCAACAGCAGATAAGAGCCGACCCAAGGAAAACCAAAAGCTGTGACAACATGGGCCTCGTTGCGCTTCTTGAAAAATCGTCCGCTCGTCAGACTTTGGTGATGGGGGACTGAAGAGGTCTCGCCAACCGTTGGCCCTCCCTGCTGGGGATCCGAAACTAACCTAGAAGCGCGCCTTTCAATCCCTTGTAACCCATGTAGGAGGCCAGAATGAGGAGGGCGTCGGCAACTAAGGTGATAGCGAGAATGACAACTCCTCCGTATCCAAAGAAGGATAGGTAGTAGTAGGGGCCAGAGAGAGCCCCTAGTCCGCCGGTAGTCGTCGGCGTGGGGAATGAAATGACTCCTGTGTAGAGCATCGCTGAAAAGACGGCAAACGAAGCGAGCCCGAACACCGCCAAAGTCAGCAAGAGCCAGCCGGCAGTCTTGAGGCGGGGCTGGGAGACCTCCTCAGCGAGTCTCATCAGCGAGGTGATGACCCTGTACCATGCCAAGAGGGGCGCTATGTACGCGGCGCCGGCGACCACGATGAATTCACTTTCGAGGTTTCTGAAAGCTACGCTCTGAAAGATGGATTGGGGACTCGGAGGCGCGTTTCCTGACGCTAGTTCGGCACTTACGAACGGGATGGAGACTATGAGGCTTCCAATCACCGCGACGACCACGGCAATCACTATCGAATATATGATCCAACTGCCGGTGGACTTGTATCGCGCGGCCTCGGCAAGCGTCGACCTGCCAAGATCACGCCATCCGACAATGAGGAAGACCAAGGCGACAATGTAGAAGAGGCTGCCTATCAGGCCGACGAAGGGAACGAATGTGAGCGCTCCGCCTACCATGAAAAACAGGAATGACCATTTGAGGTTGGCAAGCCCCTTCAGCCTCTGGTCGGACTCCGGGACGACGGGGGCCTGAGCCGGGCGAGTCTGAAGGTTGATGCGCACTTGATGGAACCCCGAGTCGGAAGTCTGTTTTGCGCTGCGGTCGGCGCAGACGGACAACGTCGGAGAAAGTGCCAGCGCCTATTTAGTCTTTGACCTTAGAAGAGGCGTGACATGTGATTCACCTCTTAGCCTTCCACCCTCCGAGCGCGCCCGGGTCTGAAAAACTAGTGACAATATTCCTCAAGCCACGGAGGTCGCGATGTAGTAGGGGGTCATACAGGCGTATACTATCCGATGCATTAAGTCGAGAACGCGAGATATTTGGCGATTTCAGTTGGACTTATAGTCTTGATTTCTTTAGAGATGTCAAGAAGCCCTGATAGATATCGACGCTTCGGCCAGCTTCTTCTCCACCGGTTCGTTGAAGGATTCATACACTTCAATCCGGTCTTGCACCAATTCCACGAAAGCACTTCCGACCCCGGGTTGCTCCTTGACCCAGGTCAATATCTCCTTGGCCTTGGAGATATTCCCAATTATGAGATTGAAGAAGCCGTGATCGATACTACTCAGCCTGGTCCATATGAGAAACTTATCAAAATGGGAAACTATTCTGTTGTCGAGATCGGCTTTTGATTCAGGATTGGCATAGAAGACGATGAGATCGGCCATTATCGCGCCATCTAGTGCTTGTGGATTCCAGCTTGGGACAGCGAATAAGGCCCTTTCTTCAATCATTCTCTGGAGTCTTCGCCTTACCGTCTTTTGGGAAATTCCAACTTCCCTGGAGACCACAGAATAGGATTGGCGAGGATTTCCCTGAATAGCCTTGATGATTCTCCAGTCCGTGGGGGTTAAATCAATCGTGCACCCCGGAAAGGGGATACTGGCACATACCAAGTTCTCCGCGTTCGATATCCTCGCAATCAGCTCAAACTCTTTCTTTGCAGAGCCCTCACTTTCGTACATGATGATCAGCGTCATCCAGGATCCATGATAGTCCGATATCGCTAGTGCGCCGTGTATCAACCTGAGTTTCCTTACCAAATCATCCTTGGCAGACGGGGGTCGAACATCAAACCACAACTGAGTCAATTTCACACCGAGGAGGTTGGGATTTACGATGAGCCGCCACCCCTTCAAGAAGCCACTCTGCTGAAACCTCTTGATCCTATTCCTGATCGTCACTTCGTCAATTCTTAGCTTTCTTGCTATGCTCCGGTAGGATCTCCGGAAATCAGAGTCAAGTGGACCTGTTCTGCTATGAAAAAGTTCCCTACAGACTCTGACGTCCAAGCTGTCCATTTTGCGAAGACCAAGTGCATGAAAGGAGAAAGATTTCTATTAAATTTGTCCCTTTTGACTCAGCGGGCTCAAGGCGTAGTTAAGAAAGGTGGACCCTACTCCTGAGTAGGGTTAACACACAATGAACGTCGAAGCTAAGAAAGACGCAACGGCCAACAGCGCATGGACTGACAGAACCGGGGATCGAGGGTTGCGCGAGGCCCGGAAACGCCTGCTGTCCCGATTCGTCCCTGGGGCTAGCACCCGGAGGCTGAAGTGGTCTAAGGGGTCAACGGAGATTATCGAAGTCGGCGAAGGCCCACCGCTGGTCTTGGTCCACGGCGGGCTAAGCGAAGCCGGCGATTGGTCGCCCATCCTGCCTCTTCTGGCGCGTCGGTTCCATCTGTACGTTCCCGACCGGCCTGGACACGGCCTTTCCGAGCCGTTCGACTACCGCGGCGTCGACCAGTCGGAACTCAGCGCGACGTTCCTCGTCGACGTCCTGGACGACTGCGGTCTGCGAAGCGTCCCGCTCGTGGGATGTTCGATGGGTGGGTTCTGCGCGATCGCGTTCTATCTGCGCCACCCCGATCGCGTGAGCCGGCTCATCCTCCCGGGCATGCCCGCCGGGCTCCAGCGGGCCGTCCCGCTAGGCATCCATCAGGCCCAGAAGCTGATGCACCAGCTGTCGAGCCTCCTCCCTGGAGCGCTCATCCGCTATGCGATGGCAAAGCCCGCGGCCCGTAGGCGCACGGTTCAATCGCTATCGGGGATCGTCGCCCACCCCGAACGCGTGCCTGAGGAATCAATTGACTGCGCGAGGTTCAATCTCCTCCGCAACCACCGCTCGTTCCGATGGTACCTGGATGGCATAGTGACCGAGGAAGGTCTCGTCCCTCCCCTCCTGCTTGACCAGCGATGGGCCGAGCTCCGCGTCCCGACTACGTTCATCTGGGGTGAGAAGGATGTCTTCGCGACGGTCGATAAGGGCAGGGCCGCCGCGGCCCGGGTGCCCACGAGCCAGTTCGAACTGATTCCAGATGCGGGGCACGCTGTCTGGGTCGACGAACCTGACCGTGTCGCGGCCACTATCTTAGATTCTCTTGGCGCGTACCTGAATCCTATCAAAAAATGAACTGACCGATGGGAGCACGGATGTCGAGCCTCAGCTGTTCTCACCCTTTCTGGCGGAGGCGACTTAAGGGTCCGGGCTCCCAGCATAACTTTTGCTTGAAGGAGGCCCAAAACCCTGGCCTCAAGAGAGTGATCTCCCACGGACACCCCCATCCGGATGGGGGAAGTGTTGGGGAGTTCTCATGTCCGAATCCCGGGGTAAAAAATACCCCGTTTGAAGGGGCCTGCCTCAAGCGAGTGTCCCAACTCCCCACCAGAAACAGATGATTTGCTGGTAAACCCAAACAATTTCGGGCTGATTCCCGCCTAGGGTACCATCTGCCCTGTCCGACATGGATCCCCGTAGTCACCCAGCGGTCAGCGACTTATTAGTACGTAGTCACCAGACTGACAACCTTAAGTGTATGTAGTCACCTCACACAGATGATGAACGTCGAAGTCCGGTCGGTGCGGGGAAGGAAGAAGTACTATCTTGCTCATTCGTACAGACGAGCGGGCAGGCCGGAAAAGGTAAGGGTCTTCCTTGGGTACGACCTTTCGAGCGGGGAACTGCGGAAGCGGTTGAAGACCGCACGCGTACGTCTCGAGAACCGGGCGGATGCGCTCAAGCAGATTCGCGACCCGTACACGGTTAGCCTAGACAGTTACGAAACTGCGGAGCTGCGCGGCCTGGCTTCCGATACCAAGGTCAGGATGATCCACTTGAGCGAGGAGGGCTGGCAAAGGTTCACCGAGGCTTTTGCCTACAATACCAACGCAATCGAGGGTTCCACAGTTACTGACGACGAGGTCAAGGCGGTGCTCGCGGGAGGCATGTGGCCTGAGCGGCCGAAA